>NZ_JBHWLC010000013.1:0-132868 GCF_042730635.1 Streptomyces sp. NPDC059917 | reverse complement strand
CAGGAGAACCTCGCGATCGACGCCTTCCCCGCCCTTGAGCTCGGCATGCAGGAGCTGGAGGCCATGGAGGCGCCGGGTTGGTGGACCGGTATCGGTGTCGGCGCCGGTGTCGTGGTCGCCTCCGCGGCGGCCTACGGCAGCTACGTCGCCTCCGCGGCGCTGATCGCCACCTGAGCGGCCCGTACCGCGCCCGGCGGTACACCCCCCCCAAAAAACAACTGAACGACCCACACGGAACCAGGAGCTTTCCCATGCAGGAGAACCTCGCGATCGACGCCTTCCCCGCCCTTGAGCTCGGCATGCAGGAGCTGGAGGCCATGGAGGCGCCGGGTTGGTGGACCGGTATCGGCGTCGGCGCCGGTGTCGTGGTCGCCTCGGCGGCGGCCTACGGCAGCTACGTCGCCTCCGCGGCGCTGATCGCCACCTGAGCGGCCCGTACCGCGCCCGGCGGTACACCCCCCAAAAACCACTGAACCACCCACACGGACAACAGGAGCACATCACCATGCAGGACCTTCTCAAGCAGGACGCCGCCACCACCCTCGAGCTCGGCATGCAGGAGCTGGAGGCCATGGAGGCCCCGTCGTTCTGGTCCGGTTTCAAGCAGGGCCTGGTCATCTCCGGCATCGCCGTCGCGAGCGCCACGCTCGCCACCTGATCGCACCGGTAGCCCCGGCTACCGACGGTTCGCAGGACCGGAACTCCGGTCCCCCAGGGTGACTCGGTCCCGTGGCGGTGGCGCAAGCCACCGCCGCGGGCCCCCACCCGGATCACGCACCACACGCACAGAGCTGAAGGAAGAGGGAGCCACCATGTCGAAGGAGAATCCCCGCAAGGGGTCGAACGGTCAGCTGGGCACCACCGCCGCGCTGCTCGCGCTGGCCATGGCCGTCGTCAACGCGCAGCTGTCCGGGCCCGCGCTCATCGCCGCCATGTCGGTCATCGGACTCGGGCTGATCGGCTGCGCCGCCAAGCTCGGCGCGAACGTCGCCGCGAGCAAGCGATGAGCGCCGCCGGTGTCGTCCGCGCCACGGGCCTGACGAAGGAGTTCGGCCGCTTCACGGCCGTGCGGGACGTCACCTTCGAGGTCCGCCCGGGCCGGGTGACCGGACTGCTCGGGCGCAACGGCGCCGGCAAGTCCACCTCCCTGCGCATGCTGCTCGGCCTGGTCCGCCCCACCTCCGGCTCCGCCACCGTCTTCGGCCGGCCCTACACCGAACTCCCCGACGCCGCCCGGCGCATCGGCGTCTGCATGGACGGCATCGGCCCGACCCCCGGTGCCAGCGGCCGCCGCGACCTGCGCATCTGGGCCCGCACCCTCGGCGTCTCGAACGCCCGCGTCGACGAGGTGCTGGACCGCGTCGGCCTCACCGACAGCGCCGACCGCTCCGCCAAGGGCTACTCCACCGGCATGCGCCAGCGCCTCGCGCTGGCCACCGCCCTGCTCGCCGACCCCGAACTGCTCGTCCTGGACGAACCGGCCAACGGCCTGGACCCGGACGGCATCCGCTGGCTGCGCGACACCCTGCGCGCCCTGGCCGCCGAGGGCCGCACCGTCCTGGTCTCCAGCCACCTCCTCGCCGAGGTCGAACAGACCGTGGACGACGTGATCGTCATCCAGCGCACCCTGCGCTTCGCGGGCACCCTCGCGGAGCTGACCTCCGACGGCGCCGAGCGCCTCGAAGACCGCTTCTTCACGCTGGTGGACGGGGACGCCGGGACCAGCGCGCGCACCGAAAGGCTCTCCCATGCGTAACGTCCTCGCCGGCGAGTGGATGAAGGCATGGACCGGCCGCAGCTGGCTGATCCTGCTCTCCGCCGGGATCTTCATGTCCCTCCTCACCTGCTTCGGGTACGCCTCGTCGGGCGACCAGCAGATCGCGCTCGGCCGGAGCACCGCCGCCGCCGTCACCGACGACATGGCCCAGGCGTGGATGATGACCTTCCTGATGGCCGCCGTGTTCGGCGCCATCCTCGTCACCCGCGAGTACACCTCCGGAGCCGTCGCCCGCTCGGTGCTGCTCAGCGGAGGACGGCTGCGGCTGCTGTCCGCCAAGGCCCTCGTCGCCACCGCGGTCGGCCTCCTCAACGGCCTCCTCGCCGCGGGCCTCGCCTTCCTGTGCGCCTCCACGCTGCCGGGCCACTTCGGCTACGACGGCGACTGGACCGGGCACACCACCCGGATCGTCCTCGGCGTGGTCGCCGTGAACGTGATCGCCGCGCCCTGGGGCGTGCTCCTCGGCTGGATCATCCGCCACCAGCTCGCCGCCGTCGTCACCGTCATCGGGCTGACCCTCCTCGTGGAACCGGGCCTCCAGCAGATCGTCCCGGAGGTGGCCGCGTACCTGCCCACCATCGCGATGAGCTCGGTCTACCTCGACGGCAAGCCCGAGCTGCTCTCCGTACCGCTCGCGCTCCTGGTCCTCGCCGGTTGGCTCGCCGCCGCCGCGGTGGCCGCCCGCCAGTCGCTGCTCTCCCGCGACGTCATCTAAGGCGTGATCCACACATGTCCCCCAAGACGCTGATCCGGAAGGCACCGGCCGAGCAGGCCGCCGCCGCGGACCGCGACCCCGCGCTCCTGGAGCGCCCGCGCGTCGCCGCGAACGTGGAGATCCACGAGCCCGTCGAGACCGGCGCCCCCTGGGTCCTCCAGCGCGGCGAACACCAGCACTTCCGGCTCCAGCCCGACCTGGCGCGACTGGTGCGGGCGATGGACGGCTCCCTCGACCACGCCGGACTCGCCGAGGTCCTCGGCCCGCCGTGGACCGCGCACCACGTCGGCCTCGCCGTCGACACGCTCGCCGAGAGCAAGGTCCTCGACGACGGCAAGCCCGTGGAGCGCCGCAGCAGCTGGTTCCGGTTCGTCCCGCCGATGACCCTCCAGTTCACGATCCTGCGCCCCGAGCGGCTGCTGGCCCGCCTCGCCCCGGTCATCCGGCTGCTCGCCGGCCGCGCCTCGGCCACGATCGCCACCCTGTTCGTCCTGGGCGGCGTGCTCGCCCTGGCGCTGCTGACGCCCGAGGTCGACGCCGCCCTGGGGCGACCGCTCCCCTTCTCCGCCTACTTCGGCGTGATGATCGGGGTGCTCGCCACCACCGCCGTCCACGAGGTCGGCCACGGCGCGGTCCTCACGTACTACGGCGGCCGGCCCAGCCGGATGGGCTTCATGCTCTTCTACATGTCGCCCGCCTTCTTCTGCGACGTCTCCGACGGCTGGCGGCTCTCCCGCAAGGAACAGCGCGTCCGGGTCGCCCTGGCGGGCATCGCCACCCAGAGCGTGATCGCCGGCGCCGCCGCGCTGACCGCGCTGCTGCTCGGCCCCTCCGACCTGCGCGACGCCGTCCTCGTCTTCGCCGTCGCCACCTACACCAGCGGCGTCGTCAACCTGCTGCCCTTCGTGAAGCTCGACGGCTACATCGCGCTCATGAGCCACCTGGACGTCCCGCACCTGCGCGACCGGGCCATGACCGACGCCCGCCGCTTCCTCGCCAGGACCCTCTTCGGGGGCCGCGGCTACGCCCGCGAACTCGGCGGCCGGCCCTGGGCGATCGCCTTCGGACTGGCCTGCATGGCCTTCCCGCTGTACGTCGTCGCAGGCGCCCTGACCCTCTGGTCGGACCTGCTCCAGCGGCTCGGCGCCGTCGGCACCGCCACCGTCCTGATGGCCGTCTGCTACCTCCTCTACCGCCTCGGCCTCGGCTTCACCCGCCTCGCCGCCGAGGGCCGCACCGCCGGGGCGCCGCTGTGGCGCACGGTCGCCGCGGGCCTGCTGCTCACCGGCGCGGCCGGCGCCGCGCTGGTCCTCGTCACACTGCCGCACACCGTCTCCGCCGGGTACGTCGCCCAGGACCGGGGCCGCGTCGCGCTGGTCCTGCCGAGCAGCGCCGACCTCTCCGCGATCCGCCCGGACGCCACGGTCCGCCTCTACCGGGCCGGACTGATGACCCGCGAGCAGACCGGCACCGCCCGCGTCGCCGCACTGACCCGCACCGAGACCACCGCGCCGCTGTCGGCCTTCCTGCCGGTGTCCGCCACCCCGCTGGAACTGCCCGTCACCACGCTCCCGCTGACGGTCGACCGGCTCCCCGCCGACCGCACCGGAGCGGCCCGCGTCGACCTCGGCAGCCTGCCGCTGGGCGAGTGGCTGTACGAGAAGTACGTCGCCCCGATCTGGCGCCGGTAACCCCCCCCGGCCCCGGCCCCGGCCCCGTCCCCTTCACGTCCCCCTTCCCGCCCCCGTCACGAACGGAGCGCACCATGGACCTTCGCTACATGACCTACTGCCAGCCCGGCAATCCGTTCTACGACGTACCTGCCACCGCCGCCGCCGACGCCGGCGCGTTCCCGGCGGTGACCGGCCCCCTCCCCGAGGGCTGGACCCGCACCGACAACACGCACTGGCTGCTGATGACCCCGCCCGCCACCGTGCTGCCCGGCCAGGGCTGGAAGATCCACGTGTCGGCCACGCTGGAGAACGCCGACCGGATCCTCGACCTGGTCTGGGACTTCTGCGTGGCGGAGCGGGTCACCTTCAAGTTCATCCGCAGCGCCGCCATCCTCAAGCAGCGCAACAGCAAGTACGGGGACCGCGGCAGCAGCGGCAAGTTCTTCACCGTCTACCCCTGCGACGAGGCCCAGTTGGAGCGGATCCTCACCGGCCTCGGGGACCTCCTCGACGGTGAGCGGGGCCCCACCATCCTCAGCGACCTGCGCTGGCGCTCCGGCCCGCTGTACGTGCGCTACGGCGGGTTCGTCGCCCGCCTGGGCCGCTCCGAGACCGGCGAGCTGGTGCACTGCATCGAGGACCCCGAAGGCCGCCTGGTGCCCGACGTGCGCGGCCCCTCCTTCCGCCCCCCGGCCTGGGTGGAGCTGCCCGGCGTGCTCCAGGACGCCCTCGCCGCCCGCAACTCCGCCACCCTCCAGGGATTCCCCTTCCGGGCCACCAAGGCCCTCCACTTCTCCAACGGCGGCGGCGTCTACCAGGCAACCGACACCCGTGACGGCAGCGCCGTCCTGCTCAAGGAGGCCCGCCCGCTGGCCGGGCTCGACGAGGACGGCTGCGACGCCGTGGCCCGGCTGGAGCACGAGCACTGGGCCCTGGAACAGCTCGCCGGCCTGGACTGCATCCCCCCGGTGGTGGACTACCGCAAGGGCCACGAGCACTGGTTCCTGGCCCGGGCGTACGTGGACGGCAAGCCGCTCGCCCGGGAGCTCCTCAGCCGCAACCCGCTCGTCAACGGCGACGGCCCGGCCGACGGGGGCGCCGCGTACGCCGCGTACACGGCCTGGGCGCTGAAGATCGTCGATCAGGTCGAGCGGGGCGTCGAGGCCATGCACGCCAAGGGCGTCGTCTTCGGCGACCTCCACCCCAACAACATCCTGGTCCGGCCCGACGACACCATCGCCTTCATCGACCTGGAGACCGCGACCCCGGTCGACTCCGAGTCCGCGCAGGCCATCGGCGCCCCCGGCTTCCGCGCCCCCACCGGCTACAAGGGCACGGCCGTCGACCGGTACGCCCTCGGCTGCATCCGGCTCGGCGTCTTCCTGCCGCTCACCGTCATGGCCACCTGGTCCGCGGCCAAGGTGGACCAGCTGATCGGCGTGGTCACCGAGAACTTCCCGGTGCCCGCCGACTTCGCCGACCGGATCCGGGCGGACCTCGGCCCCGACCCGCACCCCGGCCAGCCGGCCGAGGTCGACCCCCAGCCCCTGTGGACCGCGCCCACCCGCGCCGACTGGCCCGCGCTGCGGCGCACCCTCACCGACGACCTGCTCGCCAGCGCCACCCCGCAGCGCGCGGACCGGCTCTTCCCGGGCGACGTGGAGCAGTTCTCCGTGCCCGGCGGCGGCGCCACCTTCGCCTACGGCGCGGCCGGGGTGCTGTGGACGCTCGCCGAGCTGGGCCGGACGCCCGCCGAGGAGCACGTGGCCTGGCTGACCGACGCCGTCGACCGCGCCGCCGACATGCGGCCCGGCTTCTACGACGGGCTGAGCGGCGTCGCGTACGCCCTGGACCGGCTCGGCCGCGCCGACGCGGCCGCCGCCGTCATGGAGCGGGTGCGCGCGACCCCGCCGGACGACCTCGACCACGGCCTCTTCGGCGGGCTCGCCGGAATCGGCCTGACCCAGCTGCACTTCGGGGACGTCGAGGGGGCCGCACGGACCGCCGCGCTGATCGCCGACCAGGCGCCGGGCGGGGGCGCGGGACGCCGCCGGCCCGGCCTGCTGCACGGCGCGGCGGGCGGCGCGCTCTTCCTGCTCCGCCTGTACGAGGCCACGGGCGAGCCCAAGTACCGGCACGTGGCGGGAGAGTTGGTGCGCCACGACCTCGCCGAGGTGGGCTGGTCCGAGGACAGCGACCCCGCCGGGTCCGAGGACGCCGCCTGGAAGGTGCCCTTCCTGGCCTTCGGCGGCGCCGGACTGGGCATCGTGCTCCACGAGGCGGCGCGCCACCTGCCCGACCCGGAGTTCCTCCGGGCACGGGACGCGCTGCGCGAGCGGGCCGCCCCGTCCTTCATGCTGAACGCCGGTCTCTTCCACGGCCGCGCCGGGGCCCTGCTGGCGCTGCGCCACCTGCACGACGCGTCCGCGGCCGCCGACCGGGCCGTCGCGGGCCACCTGGACGCCCTCGGCTGGCACGCCGTGCGCTGCGACGGCCACCTGGCCTTCTTCGGCGACCACACCCTGCGCCTGTCCGCCGACGTGGCGACCGGAACGGCCGGTGTCCTCCTCGCGGTGGAGACCGTGCTGGGCAATGCTGACCTCGGCCTGCCGTTCCTCGCACCGGCACCGCGTTGACCTGCAAGGAGACCGAGATGCCCAGCACCACCTACCACCTCGTCGTCGCCCCCGACGGCCGCGGCCCCGAGGGCGCGGCGCCCGAGCTGGCGGCCGTGCGGCTGATCTCGTTACTCCCACCGGGCTGGGGCTACGCGCCCCGGTACCCCGACGGGACGGTGTCCCTGGTGCTGACCCCGCCGCCCGGGACCACCGACGCGTACGCGCACGCCCTCTTCGGGCGCGCCTTCGCCGACCCCGCCCTGCGCGGCTGGAGCTGGGTCAACGGACCGGCCCGACGGATCACGGCCGAGGATGGCCGGATTCCATCGGTGGGCGCGCCGCACTAGGGTGGCGGCCAACACTGCCGGCAGGGGGAGCCCGTCCATGGACAACAGCAGCGGTACGACGCGGCGGCGGATGCGCTCCGGCGCCGTCGCCCTCGGCGGCGTGGGACTGCTCGCCGCCTCCCTCGTCGCCTGCGGCTCCAGCGACCAGCCCGACAAGCGGTGCGTGTCGAAGACCTCGCTGGACAAGCTGGACGGCAAGGAGTGCCGCAGCGGCGGCCGCGGCACCTACTACTACGGCGGCACCACCAGCAGCAGCGGCAAGGTCACCGGCGGCAGCTTCGACAAGTCGGCGGTCAGCCGCGGCGGCATCGGCGGCGGCTCCAAGAGCGGCTCGAAGAGCAGCGGCGGCTGAGCGTGCGCCGCCACACCATCGAGCCCCGCCCCGACTGGCAGCGGACCGTCGAGGAGCAGGGGCTGGTCTACCCGCTCACCCGCTACCCCGACGACTCCCTGCGCCCCTACTGGGACGAGAGCGCGTACTACTCCTTCACGCTCCCCGAGGTCGAGGCCCTCGAAGACGTCGTCGAGGAGCTGCACGCCATGTGCCTGGCCGCGGCCGCGCACATCGTGGAGCACGACCGGTTCGCCGACCTCGGCATCACCGACCCGCGCCTGGCCGCGCTCATCGGCGAGTCCTGGCGGCGGCGCACCGAACAGCCCTTCCTCTACGGCCGTTTCGACCTGCGCTACGACGGCGACGGCGGCCCGGCCAAGATGCTGGAGTACAACGCGGACACCCCGACCTCCCTCGTGGAGGCGGCCGGTCCGCAGTGGTTCTGGATGGAGGAGCGCTTCCCCGGCGCCGACCAGTGGAACTCGCTGCACGAGCGGCTCGTCGAGGCCTGGCGCCGCCAGGCCCCGCTGCTGCCGCCCGGGCCCGTGCACTTCGCGCACTCCGAGGCGGACGAGCTCGGCGAGGACCTGATGACCGTCGCCTACCTCCGGGAGACCGCCGAGCAGGCCGGGCTCGCGACCGAGGCGCTGCCGGTCGAGCAGATCGGTTGGGACCGGCTCTCGGGCCGGTTCGTCGACGAGAAGCTCCGCTTCATCCGCAGCTGCTTCAAGCTCTACCCGTGGGAGTGGCTGGCCGAGGACGACTTCGGTCCGCAGGTGCTGGACACCATCGACCTCGGCGGAGCCAGCGGCACCACCCTGTGGATCGAACCGCTCTGGAAGATGCTGCTGTCCAACAAGGCCCTGCTGGCGGTCCTGTGGGAGCTGTACCCGGAGCACCCGAACCTGCTCCCCGCCTACCTCGACGGCCCGCGCGAGCTCGCGCACACCACGGGGTACGCCGTGAAGCCGCTGCTGGGCCGCGAGGGCGCCGGGGTCACCCTGCACCCCGCCGGCGCGCCCCCGTACGAGCCCCCCGCGGACCCGGACGAGGACGACGGGCCCGTGGTCTTCCAGGGCCTCGCCCCGCTGCCCGACTTCGACGGCAACCGGGTGGTGCTCGGCGCGTGGGTCGTCGAGGACGAGGCCGCGGGGCTCGGCATCCGCGAATCCGCGGGGCCGGTCACGGACGAGTACGCCCGCTTCCTGCCCCACGTGATCCTCTAGAGCCGTTACGCGGGCCGCTACACGGACAGGACGGCGCGCAGCTGGTCGAGGCCCCAGTCCAGGTCCTCCTTGCTGATGACCAGCGGCGGTGCGATGCGGATGGTGGAGCCGTGGGTGTCCTTGACCAGGACCCCGCGCGCCATCAGCCTCTCGGAGATCTCCCGGCCCGTGCCGAGCGCCGGGTCGATGTCCACCCCGGCCCACAGCCCGCGCCCGCGCACGGCGGTCACCGCGCCGCCGCCCACCAGCAGCCCCAGCTCCCGGTGCAGGTGGTCGCCCAGCTCGGTGGCGCGCTGCTGGTACTCGCCGGTGCGCAGCATCGCGATCACCTCCAGGGCGACCGCGCAGGCCAGCGGGTTCCCGCCGAAGGTGGAGCCGTGCTCGCCGGGGCGGAAGACCCCGAGCACGTCCCGGTCGCCGACCACCGCCGACACCGGCACCACCCCGCCGCCGAGCGCCTTGCCCAGGATGTAGAGGTCCGGCACGACGCCCTCGTGCTCCAGGGCGAAGGTCTTCCCGGTCCGCCCGAGCCCCGACTGGATCTCGTCGGCCATGAACAGCACGTTCCGCTCGCGCGTCAGCTCCCGTACGGCCGCCAGGTAGCCCGGCGGCGGCACCAGCACCCCCGCCTCGCCCTGGATCGGCTCCAGCAGCACGGCGACGGTGGTGTCGGTGAGGGCCGCGGCGAGGGCGTCGAGATCGCCGTAGGGGACGACGTCGAAACCGGGCGTGTAGGGCCCGTAGTGGTCGCGGGCCTCGGGATCGGTGGAGAAGGACACGATGGTCGTCGTACGGCCGTGGAAGTTGTTCGACGCGACGACGATCCTGGCCTGGCCGTCGGGGACGCCCTTGACCTCGTAGCCCCACTTGCGGGCGGTCTTCACGGCGGTCTCCACCGCCTCCGCGCCCGTGTTCATCGGCAGCACCAGCTCCTTGCCGCACAGCGCGGCCAGTTCGCCGCAGAAGTCGGCGAAGCGGTCGTGGAAGAAGGCGCGCGAGGTGAGCGTGACCCGCTCCAGCTGCTCCTTCGCCGCGTCGATCAGCCTCCGGTTGCCGTGGCCGAAGTTGAGGGCCGAGTAGCCCGCGAGCATGTCGAGGTAGCGCTTGCCCTCCACGTCGGTCATCCACGCGCCCTCCGCCGAGGCGACGACGACGGGGAGCGGATGGTAGTTGTGCGCGCTGTGCGCGTCGGCGGCGCTGATCGCGGCCACAGTGGCGGCATTGCTCTGGGCGTCGGCTTGAGTCGACACGGGGTCTCCGTTTCGTCCGTGCGGGGCAGTGACGAGGGTGGCGTCATTGTCTATCTCGCTCGCGATGCGGACGGGGAAACATCGAACGCGGCGCGGCGGCTAAGCTGGCGGCACGCACGGCGACTGGCGTACGGAGAACCAACTCCGGGGGAGTCGTGCGCGCACGACCGCATCAAGGGCCGCTCGCCTGGGCCTCGCGGGGACGAGATCTGACATCGACCCCGGAGGAGCCGCCATGTCCGCGAGCCGCCACCCCGCCCTTTTCGCGACCGACCCCGAACTCGCGTCGTTCGTCGCGGCGGAGGAGCAGTTGCAGGCAGACACCCTGCGCCTGATCCCCAGTGAGAACTACGTGTCCGCCGCCGTCCTCGAGGCGTCCGGCACCGTGCTGCAGAACAAGTACAGCGAGGGCTACCCGGGCCGCCGGTACTACGAGGGCCAGCAGAACATCGACCGCGTCGAGGCCCTCGCGATAGAGCGGGCCAAGGGGCTCTTCGGCGTGGACCACGCCAACGTCCAGCCCTACTCCGGCTCCCCGGCCAACCTGGCCGTCTACCTGGCCTTCGCGCGGCCCGGCGACACCGTGATGGGCATGGCGCTGCCGATGGGCGGGCACCTGACGCACGGCTGGGGCGTCTCCGCGACCGGGTCGTGGTTCCGGGGCGTGCGCTACGGCGTCCGCGCGGACACGGGGCTGATCGACTTCGACGAGGTCCGCGACCTGGCCCTCAAGGAGCGGCCGAAGGTCATCTTCTGCGGTGGCACCGCGCTGCCGCGGACGATCGACTTCGCGGCCTTCGCCGAGATCGCGAAGGAGGCCGGGTCGGTGCTGGTGGCCGACGTCGCGCACATCGCGGGCCTGATCGCGGGCGGCGCGCACCCGAGCCCCGTCCCGCACGTCGACGTCGTCTCCACCACCACGCACAAGACGCTGCGGGGGCCGCGCGGGGCGATGCTGATGTGCCGCGAGGAGCACGCGAAGGCCATCGACAAGGCGGTCTTCCCCGGGCTCCAGGGCGGGCCGCACAACCAGACGACCGCGGGCATCGCGGTGGCCCTGCACGAGGCCGCGCAGCCGGCCTTCGTGACGTACGCGCACGGGGTGGTCGCCAATGCGAAGGCACTGGCGGCGGCGCTGCTGGAGCGTGGCTTCGACCTGGTGTCGGGCGGCACCGACAACCACCTGATCCTGATGGACCTGACCTCGCGGGGGGTGCCGGGGAAGGTGGCGGCGAAGGCGCTGGACCGGGCCGGGATCGTCGTGAACTACAACACGGTGCCGTTCGACCCGCGCAAGCCGTTCGATCCCTCGGGGGTGCGGATCGGGACGCCGTCGCTGACCTCGCGGGGGCTGCGGCCGGAGCACATGCCGGTCGTCGCCGACTGGATCGCGCGGGGGGTCGCGGCCGGTGCCGTCGCCGACGAGGCGGCCCTGGCCACCATCCGCGCCGAGGTCACCTCCCTCATGACCACCTTCCCGGCCCCGGGCCTCCCGACCACCTGACCTCCCCGCCCCAATCGCCGGCGGGGCCGGCTTGAGGCGGCCCCCGGCCACCTCCAGCCCCGCCGGCGCTTGAGGCGCCCCCGGAGGGGTGGGGGGCGGTCGGGAAAGCGGTCGCTTGATTCGCGCAAGATCAAGCCGACCGGGTACGGGCGAGTACGCGGGGTCACGCCCGCCCCCGCACCGGCCCCCACCCGCCGGAAGCGCCGGAGCCAACCGATTCCGGCCAGCGCGGGCCGAAGACCGCCCCCGCACCTGAGAGAATGGGCCCATGGCCTCTGATCGTCCCCGCGCGCTCTCCGGTATCCAGCCCACCTCCGGTTCGTTCCACCTCGGGAACTACCTCGGAGCGATTCGGCAGTACGTCGCCCTGCAGGAATCCCACGACGCCTTCTACATGGTCGTCGACCTGCACGCGATCACCATGCCGCAGGATCCGAAGGAACTCCGCGCCAATACGCGGCTCTCCGCCGCCCAGCTGCTCGCCGCCGGTCTCGACCCCGAGCGCTGCACCCTCTTCGTCCAGAGCCACGTGCCCGAGCACGCGCAGCTCGGCTGGGTCATGAACTGCATCACCGGCTTCGGCGAGGCCAGCCGGATGACCCAGTTCAAGGACAAGTCCGCCAAGTCGGGTGCGAACAACGCCACCGTCGGCCTGTTCACGTACCCGATCCTGCAGGTCGCCGACATCCTGCTGTACCAGGCGAACGCCGTCCCGGTCGGCGAGGACCAGCGCCAGCACATCGAGCTGACCCGCGACCTGGCCGAGCGCTTCAACCAGCGCTTCGGGCAGACCTTCACCGTCCCGGCCGCCCACATCGTCAAGGAGGTCGCGAAGATCTACGACCTCCAGGACCCGGCGATCAAGATGTCGAAGTCCGCGTCCACCCCCAAGGGCCTGATCAACCTCCTCGACGAGCCCAAGGCCACCGAGAAGAAGATCAAGAGCGCGGTCACCGACACCGAGGCCGAGATCCGCTTCGACGCCGAGAAGAAGCCCGGCGTCAGCAACCTGCTCACGATCTACTCCACCCTCACGGGTACGGCGATCCCCGTTCTGGAGGAGAAGTACGAGGGCAAGGGCTACGGCGCGCTGAAGACCGACCTGGCCGAGGTCATGGTGGACTTCGTCACTCCGTTCAAGCAGCGCACGCAGGAGTACCTGGACGACCCGGCGACCCTGGACGACGTCCTCGCCAAGGGCGCGCAGAAGGCCCGCGCGGTCGCTTCCGAGACGCTGGCGAGTGCGTACGACCGGCTCGGTTTCCTGCCCGCGAAGCACTGACGGCGGGGCCGCGAACCGCTGGGACCTGCGACTCTGGCCGTTTGGATGCGCTGGCCCCACACTGGGGTCGGAACATCTCGCACAGGCGACGCACAGACGCATGACGACGACCGCATGCGGATCACGGATCAGATCACGGAGGAGACATACGTGGGGACCGTAACGCTCGGCGTTTCGATCGCGGTCCCGGAGCCGTACGGCAGCCAGCTCCAGCAGCGGCGCGCCGGCTTCGGGGACGCTGCCGCGCACGGCATCCCCACGCACGTCACCCTCGTACCGCCGACCGAGGTGGAAGCCGACCGGCTGCCCGCGATCCGGGCCCACCTGGCCGAGGTCGCGGCCGCCTTCCGCCCCTTCGCGATGCGGCTCTCGGGCACCGGTACCTTCCGGCCGCTCTCGCCCGTGGTCTTCGTCAAGGTCGTCGAGGGCGCCGCGGGCTGCACCCGGCTCCAGGGCCAGGTCCGCGACCCCGGGGGCCCGGTCAGCCGGGAGCTGGCCTTCCCGTACCACCCGCACGTCACGGTCGCCCACGGGATCTCCGAGGAGGCGATGGACCTGGCCTTCGAGTCCCTCGCCGACTACGACGCGGACTGGACCTGCGCGGGCTTCGCGCTCTACGAGCAGGGCTCCGACGGGGTCTGGCGCAAGCTGCGCGAGTACCCGTTCGGGACCGGTCCGACGGGCGTTCCGGCACAGGCCGGGTCCCCGGTCGACGAGCCGACCGCGCACCGCGCCCGACCCCGCTCCTGACCCCGCTCCTGCCCCCGGCTCCGGCCGACCGGACGCAGCGGCCGCAGGGCCACCATCGTGCGGAACCGGAGCTTGCGCAGGAGCAGGTCGTGGAACGGGCGAGCCGTCAGGCGGAAAGTCACAATCGACGACCGTAGCGCCCGAAAGCCACAATCCCGGCTATTTCGGGAGGCTGAATTACGGTGACCCCATGGACTGGCTGACGAAACTCCCTGTGATCGGGCCCCTGGTGAGTCGCCTCATGCGGACCCACGCGTGGCGTTCGTACGAGCGTCTGGACCGGGTGCGCTGGAGTCGGCTCGCCGCCGCCATCACCTTCATCAGCTTCCTCGCGCTCTTCCCCCTGATCACGGTGGCCGCCGCCGTCGGAGCGACGCTGCTCACCGCCGACCAGCTCGACCGGCTGGAGGCCAACCTGGCCAAGCAGGTCCCCGGGATCTCCGAGAACCTCGACATCGAGGGCCTGGTCCACAACGCCGGCACGGTCGGCCTCGTCGCTGCCGGGATCCTCTTCTTCACCGGCATCGGGTGGGTGGGCTCCATGCGCGGCTGCCTGCGCGCGGTCTGGGAGAAGGACGACGAGGACGACGGGAACCCCTTCGTCCGCAAGGGCAAGGACGCCCTCGTCCTGATCGGCCTCGGCGGCGCGGCCCTCGGCTCGGCCGGTGCCTCGATCATCGGCTCCAGCGCGGTCGGCCGCTTCGGGAAGTGGCTGGGCATCCCCGACGCGGGCGCGGGCAGCGTGGTGCTGCGCGCCGGCGCCTTCGCGGTCGGGGTGCTGGCCGCCTTCCTGCTCCTGCTGTACGTCCTGACCCTGCTGCCGGGGGTCCAGCCGCCGCGCCGCCGCCTGGTCCAGGCGGCGCTGCTCGGCGCGGCGGGCTTCGAACTGCTGAAACTGCTGCTCAGCGGCTACATGCGGGAGGTCGCGGCCAAGAGCATGTACGGGGCCTTCGGCGTCCCCATCGCCCTGCTGCTCTGGATCAACTTCACCGCGAAGCTGCTGCTCTTCTGCGCCGCCTGGACGGCGACCCGCGACGACGCCGACGGCGACGGCGTGGAGGACGCCGAAGACGACGGCGTGGAGGACGCCGAAGACGACGGCGCGCGGGACGTCAGCTCGGGTCCCCGCCGCGCGGCTGGCGGCCCCGCGGCCAGCGCCGGTTGACCAGGAACGCCCCGCCGGCCAGCACCGCCACCACGGCGCCCGCGATGCCGAGCGCCGTGCCGAGCCCGCCGCCGCCCTCCTCGCCCGCCGCCGCCGTGTTGTTCTCGTGCGACTGGGCGGGGGAGCCGTGCGAGGAGGTGTCCGCGCTCTTCGGCGGCACCAGCTCGCCGACCGGCTTCACCTTCCCGACCGCCGCGAAGCCCCAGTCGAAGAGCGTCGCGGTCTCCTCGTAGACCGAGTTGACGCCGCCCGCGCTGGGATTCATCACGGTCACCACGAGCTTCTTGTCACCGCGCTGGGCGACCCCGGTGAAGGTGGACCCGGCCATGGTGGTGTTGCCGTTCTTCACCCCCGCGATGCCCTTGTACGGGCTGATGCCCCCCGCGCCGGTCATCAGCCGGTTGGTGTTCTGGATCTCGAAGGAGTCGCGCGGCTGGCCGGGCCGCTGCTCGCCCGGGAACTTCGCGCTGGCCGTGGCCGCGTACTCCCGGAAGTCCTTCTTCTGCAGTCCGGAGCGGGCGATGAGGGTCAGGTCGTAGGCGCTGGACACCTGGTCCGGGGCGTCGTAGCCGTCGGGCGAGATGACGTGCGTGTCGAGCGCCTGCAGCTCCTCGGCGTGCGCCTGCATGTCCTTGACGGTCTTCTCCACGCCGCCGTTCATGGCCGACAGCACGTGCACGGCGTCGTTGCCGGAGCGCAGGAACACCCCGAGCCACAGGTCGTGCACGGTGTATTCCTGGTCCTCCTTGACCCCGACCAGGCTGCTGCCCGCGCCCATCCCGGACAGCTCCTGCTGACTGACCTTGTGCACCTGGTCCTTGGGGAGCGTGGGCAGCACGGTGTCCGCGAAGAGCATCTTCAGCGTGGAGGCCGGGGGCAGCCGCCAGTGCGCGTTCTGCGCCGCCAGCACCTCGCCGGTCTCCGCGTCCGCCACGATCCAGGAACGCCCCGTCAGGTTCGTCGGCAGCGCGGGCGCGCCCGGCATCAGATTGACCTGCGGCCCCGGCTGACCCAGCAGGTTGCCGCCGACCGTGGACATCTTGGGGGGCGGTACGGGTGCCTTCGCGGGCGGCTTGGCCCCCTTGTCGTCCGAGGACGGCGTGGCCGTGGGGCCGGGCGTGGGCGGGGGAGTGACGGCGTACGCGGGGGCCGCGACCAGGGCGGGCAGCAGCAGCGCGGTGGAGAGGACCGTCAGCGCGGTCTTTTTGGCAGACACGCACGAGAACGTACATCCCCTCGCCGCGTCAGCCGGTCCGGTCCGGCCAACCCGCCGCAACCACCGCCGGGACAGCCCACCCCGACGCGTCCGTCCTGGGGACGGAACCGATACTGGGCCCATGAGACTCAGCCGCGCCGCATCCTGGTTCCTGCTCGCCTTCGGGGTGTGGAGCTGGTTCATCTGGACGACCTTCGTATCGAACCTGTGGAAGGACGGCAGTGGGCTCGCCTTCGACGACGCCGGTGACCCCACCGCGTACTTCTGGGTGCACCTGACGCTCGCCGTCGTGTCCTTTCTCCTGGGGACGGGTGTGGGGATCATCGGGTTGCGCGGGGTGCGGGCGCTGCGGCGTGGATCACGTGGTGAGCAGTGACCGTCCTGGTCTTCGCGCTGGTCGCGCTCGCGGTGCTGGCCCTGTTGGTGCTGGTGCACCGGTGGGTGTGGATCCGGCTGGTGCGTGACACGACCGCGCCGGGCGGGTGGGCGCGGCGGGTGCTGACGGGGTGTGTGATCGGGCTGCCGCTGCTGTCGGTGGCGGCGTTGGTCGCGGGGCGGGCGGGAGCGCCGTTCTGGGTCCAGCGGGGGGTTTCGTGGCCGGGGTTCATGTGGCTGGCGCTGCTGTTGTACCTGGTGCTGGCCCTCCTGGTGGCGGAGCCCTTGCGCCTGCTCCTCCTCCGCCGCCCCGCCTCACACGCCGACGGGGCTGAAAGCGGCGCGCCCGCCGCGTCCCCCGTTGCCTCCGGCGGCGCTGGATACGCGCCGCCAGATCCAGCCCCGCCGGCGTTTGAGGCGCCGCCGGAGGCAGGATCGGCCGGCCCGGCGCTTGAGGGCTCCACAACGGCCGCCCCCGGTGGGTCCGGGCCCGGGTCCGGAGACGGGAGCACCCGGCGCGTGTTCGTGGCCCGGGCGCTGGCCGGGGCGGCGGTGGCGGCCGCGACGGCCACCGTCGGCCACGGCACGTACGGCGTCCTGCGCGGCCCCAAGGTCAAGCGCGTCACCGTCCCCCTCGCCAAACTCCCCCGCGCCGCCCACGGCTTCCGCATCGCCGTGGTGAGCGACGTGCACCTCGGCCCGATCCTCGGCCGCGCCCACACCACCCGCATCGTCGAGGCCGTCAACGCCACCCAGCCCGACCTGATCGCGATCGTCGGCGACCTCGTGGACGGCTCGGTCCACGACCTCGGGTCGGCCGCCGAGCCGCTGGCCCGGCTCCGCGCCCGGCACGGCAGCTTCTTCGTGACCGGCAACCACGAGTACTTCTCCGGCGCCCAGCAGTGGGTGGACCACGTCCGCGAGCTCGGGCTGCACCCGCTGGAGAACGCCCGCCAGGAGCTGCCGTACTTCGACCTCGCGGGCGTCAACGACGTCGCCGGCGAGAGCGAGGGGCACGGCCCGGACTTCGACCGGGCCCTGGGCGGCCGCGACCGCGACCACCGCACGGCCGTGCTCCTCGCCCACCAGCCGATCGTGATCCACGACGCGGTCCGCCACGGGGTGGACCTGCAACTTTCGGGGCACACCCACGGCGGTCAGCTGTGGCCGGGAAACTACCTCGCGGAACTCGCCAACCCGACCGTCGCGGGTCTGGAACGATACGGGGACACGCAGCTTTACGTGTCCCGGGGAGCCGGTGCGTGGGGACCCCCCGTAAGGGTGGGGGCACCCTCTGACATCACCGTCGTTCAACTCGCCTCATACCAGACATAATTCCTCGGACCCGGCACCGAAACGCCCTTCCACCCCCGAATTTTCCGTGATTGGGTGACCGGTAATCGGATAAATATGCGCCAGCAGCGGACGTGCGGCTCGGCGCGGGGTGGGCTATGAGGAGTTCTGGGATGCTGCGGTCTGTCCGCTCTAAGATCATCGCGGCCGGGCTGGTCCTGGGCACAGTGGGGGCCGGGGCCTGGGTGCTGCTGCCCGACGACGCCGCCGGACATGGCGCGATCACGGTGGGTACGACCGACTCGGTCTCCTCACTGGACCCGGCGGGGGCGTACGACGCCGGTTCCTGGGCCCTGTACAGCAACGTCTACCAGTCGCTGCTGACCATCAAGCCCGGATCGGACGTACCGGTCCCGGACGCGGCCACGGCGTGCAAGTTCATCGGGGCGAAGCTCACCACGTACCAGTGCGAGCTGCGCACCGACGTGAAGTTCTCCAACGGGCGCGCGATCACGGCCGAGGACGTCAAGTTCTCCATCGACCGGATCAAGGCGATCAACTCCAAGCAGGGCCCGGCGCCCCTGTTCAACACGCTGGAGTCGGTCAAGGCCGAGGGGCGGACGATCACCTTCAACCTCTCCGCCCGCGACGCCACGTTCCCCTTCAAGATCGCGACGGGCGCCGCCGCGATCGTCGACAAGGACAACTACCCGGCGAAGGCGCTGCGCGAGGACGACAAGGTGGACGGCTCCGGGCCGTACGTCCTGGGCGCCTACAAGGACGGCGCGAGCGCCGAGCTGAAGCCGAACCCGGCCTACAAGGGCGCGGTCAAGACGGCCAAGTCGGCCGTCACGGTCAAGTACTTCAAGGACTCCGACTCGCTGAACGCGGCCTGGAAGGACAAGGGCATCCAGGTCGCCCACCGGGACATGCCCCCGGAGGTCCTGGCGGGTCTGAACCCGAGCCTGAAGGACACCCGCTACCAGGAGTCCGGCGGTACCGAGACCCGCAGCATGGTCTTCAACGTCCGCCCGGGCTCGGCGATGGCGAAGCAGCCGGTCCGCCAGGCGATCGCCGCCCTGCTCGACCGGTCGAAGATCGCGGGTGACACGTACAAGGGGACGGTCACCCCGCTGTACTCCACCGTCCCGGCCGGCATCGCGGGTCACAGCACGCCCTTCTTCGACACCTACCCGTCGCCGAACGCCGCGACCGCGAAGAAGCTCCTCAAGGACGCCGACATCGCGACCCCGGTCAGCTTCAAGCTCGGGATCAACGTGCGCGGTGTGAACGTCGCCGAGGCCGCCGAGATCAAGCGGCAGCTGGAGTCCTCGGGCCTCTTCCAGGTGCAGGTCGAGGCCGTGCCGGTGTGGGAGGACTTCCAGCGGGACTACGCGGCGGGCAAGTTCGACGCCTACACGATCGGTTGGATCCCCGACTTCCCGGACGCGGACAACTTCACCGCCCCGCTCGTCGGCGCCGACTCCAGCATGAACAACGGCTTCGCCGACAAGACCGTGGGCGACCTGATCACCCGTACCCAGTCCTTCTCGAACCGCGGCGAGGCGGCGAACGACTTCCGCGAGCTCCAGCGGGTCGTCTCCCAGCAGATCCCGATGCTGCCGATCTGGCAGAAGAAGGACTACGTCCTGTCCCGCGAGGCCGTCACCGGGGCCCAGTACCTCTCCGACGGCACGGGCGTGTGGCGCCTGTGGGAGCTGAACTGGCTGTGATGCCGAGCGGCCTGCGGAGGCGTCGGACGACTCAGTCGTCCGACGCCTCCGGCGTTTGCGCCTTGCCCGCCTTCGAGAAGCGGGAGGCCTTCTTCGTGGAGGCGGCGGCCTGGGCCATGCCGGGCAGGAAGTCCGCGAAGAGTTCGTGCAGTTCGCGCACCAGCGGCCGCAGCACGCGGAAGCGGGCCAGGACGATCCCGCGGGTGGTCAACTGCGCGCCGCGCTCCGCCAGTCGGCGGGTCTTCTCGCTGTTCTCCGAGCGGTCGAAGACCCAGTAGAGCACCAGCCCCATCTGCGAGAGCCACATCAGCTCCGGCAGTACGTCGGCCAGTTCCTCGGGCACCTTGGTCTTCGCCCCGGCCAGGACTTCCTTGTGCATCTCGATCGCCTGGCGCCGCGCCGGTTCGGACTCGGCCGAGAACGGGCTGAGCGGACTTTCGGGGTCCGCCGCGTTCTTGAAGAACTGCGCGGCGAACTCGTGGAAGGGCTCCGCGATGTCCAGCCAGCTCAGGAAGACGCCGGCGAGACGCTTCTGCAGGTCGCTCTCGTTCTCCAGGATCGGCCGGACGGCAGCCTGGTGGGAGCTGCCGATCCGGTCGTAGAACCCCTGGACCAGGTGTTCCTTGGACTCGAAGTAGTAGTAGGCGTTGCCCACCGAGACTCCGGCCTCCTTGGCGATGCCCCGCATGGTCGTCTTGTCGTAACCGCGTTCCTGGAACAGCTTCAGGGCGGTTTCGAGGATCAGCGTGCGGGTGTGTTCGCTCTTGGGAGCCTTCTGATCAGTCACGGTGTCCGACCTTATCGGGGTACGACGCATTGGTCGTCACAGACCGCCTCACCGGCGGGATCCTGCGCGGAGCGGACGGCTCCGCGCCAGGCGGCCGCGGCGAGCATGGTGGCCCGGGCGAAGGGCCGTCCGGTGGCCGTGGCCAGCCAGTTGGCCTTCGGGCGGTGTTCGGCGAGGGCCCACAGGGTCACGATGAAGGCGTCCGTGCCGGTCCACACCTGGCCGCGGTCCCCGATCACCGTGATCTCGCGTCGCGTCGCCGCGTGGTCGAGTCGGGGGAAGCGGTACCGGGCCCCCTGCGACCCGGCGGGGATCAGTGCCAGGGGGACCAGGCAACGCTGGCTCAGCAGCCAGTTCCTGATGTGCACGCAGAGCGGGCACTGGGCGTCGTAGAGGACGACGAGCTTCTGTACGGGTGCACTCGGGACGCCGGCGGTGAGCATCGGTCAGGCTCCGGCCGGGGCGGTCCAGCCCTGCGGCGCGACGGGCGGGGTCTGCTGGCGCTCCATGATGCCCCGGCGGCGGATCTTGTTCAGCACCCACACGTTGCCGAGGTGCATGACGCCGAGGACGAGCAGGACGACGCCGAGCTTGACCGAGAGGGCCTCGAAGATCCCGCGGGGCTCGGTGATGGCGTAGTCGGCCTGGAGGTAGAGGGCCACGAAGCCGAGGTTCACGAGGTAGAACCCGACGACCAGCAGGTGGTTGACCGCGTCGGCGAGCTTCTCGTTGCCCTGGAGCACGTCGGCGATGAAGGTGCGGCCGTTGCGGGTGAGGGTGCGGGCCACCCAGACGGTGAGGCCGACGCTGACCAGCAGGTAGATGACATAGGTGAGGACGGTGAGATCCATTGCCCCGGCTCCTTGAACGTGTTCAACTGCTTGACGTTGATGACTGTAGACCGAGTTTTGAACACGTTCAAGCGAATGGCGCGAGGAATCTTCGGCCGGTCGGGGGTCCGCCGACGCCCTACGGGGTTCGGGGTGCCTGACGTACGATCCGCCCATGGGGGAGCTGTTGACGACGGGCACGACCCTGGCCCAGGGCCGTTACCGCATAGAGGGGTTCATCGGCGGCGGCGGGATGGCCCAGGTGTACCGGGCCCGCGACGAGCGGCTCGCGCGCACCGTGGCGCTCAAGGCGATGCGCGGGGACCTGCCGCACGACCCGGGCTGGGCGGCCCGGTTCCGGCGCGAGGCGCAGGCGATGGCCGCGCTCAGCCACCCCAACGTCGTGGCGGTCCACGACACCGGGGAGGAACCCGGCCCCGGCGGGGGCGAACCCGTCCCCTTCATCGTCATGGAACTGGTCCCCGGCCGCAGCCTCGGCGAGCACCTGCGCGAGCGCGGCCCGCTCCCGGCGGCCGAGGCCCTGGACCTCGCCGCCCAGGTGCTCGCGGCCCTGGCCGCCGCCCACGCGCAGGCGCTGGTGCACCGGGACATCAAGCCGGCCAACGTCCTGCTGACCGGCGACGGCACGGCCAAGGTCGCCGACTTCGGCATCGCCTCGACGGCGGAGAGCGCGGACGCGGGCCTGACCCGGACCGGCACGGCCATCGGCACCCCGTCCTACATGTCCCCGGAGCAGGTGGAGGGCAGGCGGGGCGTGGACGGGCGCTCCGACCTCTACTCGCTGGGCGTCGTCCTCTTCCAGATGCTGTCCGGGCGGCTGCCGTTCGAGGCCGAGTCGGGGTACGCCGTCGGCTACCTCCACGTCCACGCCCCGCCGCCGACGCTGGCCGAGGTCGGCATCGAGGTGCCGCGGCCCGTCCAGGGGCTCTTGGACGCGGCGCTGGCGAAGCGGCCGCAGGACCGCTTCCCGGACGCGGCGACCATGCGGGCCGCGGTGCTGGCGGCGGCCCGCGCCCACCCGCCGACGGAGGTGCTGCGGACCTCCGTGCTCGGGGAGCAGGCCCCGGCGCCCGCGCGGTCCGCACCGCCCCGCCCGCTGCCCGCGCTGCCCGCCACGGCCCTGTTCGCGGACCGGCGGGCCCCGTACCCGCCCATGGCCCCGGAAGGCCGCCTACGGGGCGCCCTGCGCTTCCTGCGCGGCATGCCGAAGCCTTCGCGCGGTGCGGTCAAGTTCCTTTGCTTCGCGGCCTCTTACCTGATCGCCTGGCGCTGCGTGGCGATCGTGCAGGCGGGCGGCTGGCCGCCGCTGGTCGTGGTGGCGGTCGGGGTCGGCTGCCTCTGGTACGGCGGCGCGAAACGGGGCGACCGCATCCGGGGGCCGGTCTCCTTCTTCCACGAGCTGCTCACGGCGGTCGGCTGGCTCTTCTACGGGGGCGGCGCGCTGGTCATCGCGGCGACGTCGCTGATGCGGAAGTAGCGGGAGGCGGCCGGAACCGGCGGGCCCTCAGATGCTGAGCGAGCGGGCGTAGTTGAGCTGGTTCATGACCCAGGGGAAGGTGTTCATGTCGACGGCCGGGATCATCGTGGCGTGGTGGCGACCGCCGCTGGTCACCGTCACCTGGATGTAGCCGCTGGTGACCTTCTCCTTCATCAGGAGGAAGAGCAGGCCGAGCAGGCAGAAGACGGCGAAGACGACCGCGAGCACGATGGACGAGGTGGGGATCTTCTCCTCGGTGCGCGAGAAGTCCGTGGCGTTCCACATCGCGCCCTTGAGCGGCATGGTCCCGCTCGGGGTGATGATCTGGTCCCCGGCGACGGTGATGTCCCCGAGGGCGAAGGACGCCATGCCGGGCGCCGCGTACGGGACGCCCTGACCGCCGAGCGTGGGCTGCTGGTAGGGCGGGGCGTCGGGATAGGGCTGGGGGTATCCGTACCCCGGGTTGCCGGGCTCCCACTTGGGCTCGCCCGATCCACCCTGCCCGGGACCGCCTGCGTACGGGTTCGGCTGCTGCTCACTCATACGGCCGATCTTTCCACAGTCCCCGCACGGGGCCCACGGGAATGCGACCCGGCATCAGGCCCCGGTGAGCTCCCCGGTGATCTTCATGCCCCTGGCCGGCCCGTCGGGGATCGTGACGGGGGTGCCGTAGCCGACGCGCGTCCTCGACCGGTACGCGCCCTCGGCCGGGTCGGGCGAGCTGAAGACGGTCACCGTGCCCTCGTTGTCGAAGTCGTCGATGACGAGGTAGACGGGCACGCCGGCCTGGGCGTACCAGCGCTGCTTGCGGATGTGGTCCCGACGGTGGGCCTCCTTGCCGGGGGAGACGACCTCCGCGACGAGCGGGACGCGGGTGGCGTCCACGCCCAGTCCGTCCTCGTCGGGGATCTCGTCCAGGTCGCCAGGGCCCAGGAACAGGTCGGGGATGCAGACCTTCCTGCCGTGGATGACGTTCATGTCTTGGTAGACGTCGAGATCGCTGTCGGCCAGACGGGCCTCCAGGACCCTGCGCAGGCGGTGGATCAGTACGCCGTGGCGGCGACGGCCGGTGGGAGACACCTCGATGGACCCTTCGATGATCTCGGCCCGGTAGCCCTCCGGAAGGTCCATCGCCTTCCAGGCCTGCCAAAGGACCTCATCGAGCCCCGGGTCGTACGGGATCTCATGGGCGAGAGCGGACATGGGAAGCACCTCCTTCTCTCAGTGTGGGTGCGGACAGCGCTTCGGTTCAAGCGACGTCGGGGACCGTACCGCCGTTCGCGTGCCGCCCCGCTCCGATGAAAGGTTCATCCGGACGGTATCCACTCCCGGGGGTGAAACGCGCGAAGGCCCCGCCCCCCGGTGCGAACACCGGGGGGCGGGGCCCTCGTACGAGCACGGACCCGGGGGTCAGAAGCGGCGCGTGATCAGGGCGCGCTTGACTTCCTGGATGGCCTTCGTGACCTCGATGCCGCGGGGGCACGCGTCGGTGCAGTTGAAGGTCGTGCGGCAACGCCACACGCCGTCCTTGTCGTTCAGGATCTCCAGGCGCTGCTCACCGGCCTCGTCGCGCGAGTCGAAGATGAAGCGGTGCGCGTTGACGATCGCCGCCGGGCCGAAGTACTGGCCGTCGTTCCAGAACACCGGGCACGAGGACGTGCACGCGGCGCACAGGATGCACTTGGTGGTGTCGTCGAAGCGCTCGCGGTCCTCGGCGGACTGCAGGCGCTCGCGCGTCGGCTCGTTGCCCTTGGTGACCAGGAACGGCATGACGTCCCGGTACGCCTGGAAGAAGGGCTCCATGTCGACGATGAGGTCCTTCATCACCGTGAGGCCCTTGATGGCCTCGACCGTGATGGGCTTCTCCGGGTTGATGTCCTTGATCAGCGTCTTGCAGGCGAGCCTGTTCTTGCCGTTGATCCGCATCGCGTCGGAGCCGCAGATGCCGTGCGCGCAGGACCGGCGGAAGGTCAGCGTGCCGTCGAGGTCCCACTTGATCTTGTGGAGACCGTCGAGCACGCGCTCCTTCGGGTCGATCTCGACCTGGAAGTCCTGCCAGGTCGACTCCTCCGAGATCTCCGGGTTGAACCGGCGGATCCGGAAGGTGACCGTGATGAACGGGGAGGCCGCGGCCGCCGCTTCCATCTCGTCCGTCTTGGACATGGTCGGGGTGGCCATCAGTACTTACGCTCCATCGGCTGGTAGCGGGTGACGACGACGGGCTTGTAGTCCAGCCGGACCGTGTCCTTGCCGTCGGCGCCGACCTCGCGGTACGCCATGGTGTGGCGCATGAAGTTGACGTCGTCGCGGTTCGGGTAGTCCTCGCGGTAGTGACCGCCGCGGGACTCCTTGCGCGCCAGGGCCGAGACGGCCATGACCTCGGCGAGGTCGAGCAGGTTGCCCAGCTCGATGGCCTCCAGCAGGTCCGTGTTGAACCGCTTGCCCTTGTCCTGGACGGAGACGTTCAGGTACCGCTCGCGCAGCTCCGCGATCTTCTCGACCGCGGTCTTGATCGTCTGCTCGGTGCGGAACACCATCACGCAGGCGTCCATCGTCTCCTGGAGCTCCAGGCGCAGGTCGGCGACCCGCTCCTTGCCCGTGGAGTTGCGCAGCCGCTCGACCTGCTCGACCACGAGCTCCGCCGGGTTCTCCGGCAGGGCGACGTAGTCGTTCTCGGCCGCGTACTTGGCCGCCGCGATGCCCGAGCGCTTGCCGAAGACGTTGATGTCCAGCAGCGAGTTGGTGCCCAGGCGGTTGGCGCCGTGCACGGAGACGCAGGCGACCTCGCCGGCCGCGTACAGGCCCGGGACGACGGTGGTGTTGTCCGAGAGGACCTCACCCTCGACGTTGGTCGGGATGCCGCCCATGGCGTAGTGCGCGGTGGGCTGGATCGGGATCGGGTCCGTGTAGGGCTCGATGCCGAGGTAGGTGCGCGCGAACTCCGTGATGTCGGGCAGCTTGGCGTCCAGCTGCTCCGGCGGGAGGTGCGTCAGGTCCAGGTACACGTGGTCACCGGCCGGACCGCAGCCGCGGCCCTCGCGGATCTCGGTGTAGATGGAGCGCGAGACGACGTCACGGGACGCGAGGTCCTTCATGACCGGCGCGTACTTCTCCATGAAGCGCTCGCCGTCCTTGTTGCGGAGGATGCCGCCCTCACCGCGGGCGCCCTCCGTCAGCAGGATGCCCATGCGCCAGATGCCCGTCGGGTGGAACTGGAAGAACTCCATGTCCTCCAGCGGCAGACCGCGCCGGTAGCAGGCCGCCTGGCCGTCACCGGTGAGGGTGTGCGCGTTGGAGGTCACCTTGAAGAACTTGCCCGTGCCGCCGGAGGCGTAGATGACGGACTTCGCCTGGAAGACGTGGATCTCGCCGGTCGCCAGCTCGTAGGCGACGACGCCGGCCGACTTCTGGACCCCGTCCTCCTCCACGAGGAGCTGGTCCAGGACGTAGAACTCGTTGAAGAACTCCACGCCCTCCTTGACGCAGTTCTGGTACAGCGTCTGGAGGATCATGTGGCCGGTGCGGTCCGCGGCGTAGCAGGACCGGCGGACCGGGGCCTCGCCGTGGTTGCGCGAGTGGCCGCCGAAGCGGCGCTGGTCGATGGTGCCGTCCGGCGTGCGGTTGAACGGCAGGCCCATCTTCTCCAGGTCGAGGACGGCGTCGATGGCCTCCTTCGCCAGGATCTCGGCGGCGTCCTGGTCGACCAGGTAGTCACCGCCCTTGACCGTGTCGAAGGTGTGCCACTCCCAGTTGTCGTCCTCCACGTTGGCGAGCGCGGCGGCCATGCCGCCCTGCGCGGCGCCCGTGTGGGAGCGGGTCGGGTACAGCTTCGTGAGCACCGCGGTGCGGCTGCGCTTCGTCGACTCGATGGCCGCGCGCATGCCCGCGCCACCGGCGCCGACGATGACGGTGTCGTACTTGTGGATCTTCATCAGGAATCGCCTCAGCCCGTGCCGCGGATGTTCGGGTCGAAGGTGAAGATCACCAGCGTGCCCAGAAGGATGGTGAACACCGTGGCGGTGTAGAGCAGGCCCTTCAGCCACAGCCGCGTGTTGGCGCGCTCCGCGTAGTCGTTGATGACGGTACGCAGACCGTTGGCGCCGTGCAGCATCGCCAGCCACAGCATCAACAGGTCCCAGACCTGCCAGAACGGCGAGGCCCAGCGGCCCGCCACGAAGGCGAAGCCGATCTTGGACACGCCGCCGTCCAGCACGAGCTGGATCAGCAGGTGGCCGATGACCAGGACGACGAGCACGATGCCCGAGAGGCGCATGAAGAGCCACGCGACCATCTCGAAGTTGCCGCGGGTCGCGCGCGGGGTCTTGCCGGTGCGCTTGCGCGGGGCCTCGATGTACGGCGCCGGGTTGTCGACGTCGTAGAGGCTCACGCCCTCCACGTCGCTGATGGCCTGGGCGGAAGAAGTGTCAGAAGACATGCGTGTCACTTCCCGAACAGTGTGAGGTAGGCGTGGTGCAGGACGGGGTACACGGCCCCGGCCATCAGCACGACCCAAACGCCCACCACGGACCAGAGCATCTGCTTCTGGTAGCGGGGGCCCTTGGACCAGAAGTCCACGGCGATGACACGGAGACCGTTGAGCGCGTGGAAGAGGATTGCGGCGACGAGGCCGTACTCCAGCAGCGCGACGATCGGTGTCTTGTAGGTAGCCACGACATCGTCGTACGCCTCGGGGGAGACGCGGACGAGAGCGGTGTCGAGGACGTGTACGAACAGGAAGAAGAAGATGAGGACGCCGGTGACTCGATGAGCCACCCAGGACCACATTCCTTCCCGGCCGCGGTACAACGTTCCAGCCGGCACGGAAAACCCTCCGGAAGCGGGGCGGGGGCCAGCCGGCTTCTTTGTCGGTCGGGCCCGGCCGGGTACGGTCCTCCGGCCCCGGACATCGTAGCGACGCTTTGTCGGTTCCCTTGCGCGGGGGCCATCGGTGTGATCAAACAGGCACGGACGGACTATCCCACAGGAGCGAAACGCCCCAATTCAGGCGCGCCATCGGTGGTCCCGAGGTCGGCCCCGCCCGACATGTGCCGGAATCCCACGAGCTGGGCGAGTCGTGAACCCGCGACCCGGCGCAGCTCGTCGGCCGACGTGGCCCGCTCCTCGTCCACCTCGTGCGCCATCCGCCGCCGGATCGCGGCCAGCACCTGGTGCGCGTGCTCCTCGGCCGGATGCCCGTCGAGGCAGATGACGAAGGCGTGGCCGAATTTCCGTTCGTACTCGGCGTGCGCCGCGCCCAGCGCGAGGTGCGCGGCGTACGGGGCGTCGGGGTCCAGCTCCGCCGAGGACTCCTGGGCGAGCGCCTGGGCCAGGTCCGCCTGGCGCAGGTCGTACGCCGCCTCGTCCGCGGCGGCCAGCAGCGCGTCCAGGTCCGGGTACGGCCGGTGCTCGGCCACCCGGTGCGCCCAGCGGTCGCTGCCGCAGCAGCGCAGCAGGGCCTCCCGGGCGGACTCGGCCGACGCCGCGTTGAACCGTGCCAGCGCGCTGCCGCGGACCTGCGCCGGAAGGTGGCTGGACAGCGTGGGGCTCCTCGGGATGCCGGTGGGGTGTCACGCCACGCTATCGACGTGGAGGCCGGGGCGACGTACGCAACCGCGGATTTCACCCGGAAGAGAGCCGAAAGGAGGAGATGGGGCGGGTTGTGCGCAGTTGTGGAGGGGAAGGCGGCCGAGACCGCCACCCCCCACAGGAGAGGCCCCGGCCGCCATCCGTTACGGGCTCGTGCGACAAGCCCGTACCCCTGTCAGCGCCGCAAGTGCGTTTTGTGTCACACCTCGCTTCGCGCACGGTTGGTTGCAGGTTGTACAACGCGTGGACGGGAGCCGCGACACGCCGTAACGTGCTGATTTGCGCCAGACGTACAGGACAGTGAACGGGTTGGGGACTTTGCTGGGGGACGACGCGGAGCTGACCGCCGCGGTGCTCGCGGCACAGGACGGCGACGAGAGCGCGTTCCGTACTGTGTACCGCGCGGTGCACCCGCGCCTGCTGGGGTATGTCCGCACGCTCGTCGGGGACGGCGACGCCGAGGACGTGACCTCCGAGGCCTGGCTGCAGATCTCCCGCGACCTCGACTCCTTCACCGGCGACGCCGACCGCTTCCGCGGCTGGGCCGCGCGCATCGCGCGCAACCGCGCCCTCGACCACATGCGGATGCGCGGCCGACGCCCCGCCATCGGCGGCGACGAGAGCGAACTCACCGGCCGCGCCGCCGACTGCGACACCGCGGGCGAGGCGATGGAAGCCCTCTCCACCGGCCGCACCATGGCCCTGATCGCCCAGCTCCCGCAGGACCAGGCGGAGGCCGTCGTGCTGCGCGTGGTCGTCGGCCTCGACGCCAAGAGCGCGGCCGAGACCCTGGGCAAGCGGCCCGGCGCCGTGCGCACGGCCGCGCACCGCGGGCTCAAGCGGCTCGCCGAGCTGATCGTGAGCGAGAACGACCCCGGCTCGGGCACGGGCACGGGCGCGGGCGGCGGGGCGGGCGGCGGGCGCACCGTGGGCCTCGGGGATAATCGGCCGGGCCGCACCGGTGACGCAAGCGGCGGCGGAGCCTCCGGGGACACCGGTGGCGGCCGGGATCTGGACGCCGTACCCGCCCAGCGGGGCCGGTTCGGGGGACTCGCGGAGCGAACCGGTGTGACGCATTCACGTTGGCGGACGCAGAAGGACATGTGATGGCCGACGATCGCACCAGGTGGCTGGACAAAGCCGCGGCGGACAGACTGCTGCGCGGTGAACCGGTGGACCCGAGCGGCGACTTCCGCACCCGCGCGGACGCCGCCCGGCTGCGCGACGCCCTGGACTCCCTCGCTCCGCGCGCGGCCGCCACCACCGAACTGCCCGGAGAGGCCGCCGCGCTGGCCGCCTTCCGCGCGGCGCGCCCGGACCGTGCGGCGGGCACCGCCGCCGTGGGGGGCGCCCTTGGCGGCACCGCGGCTGCCGCCGCCGGTGCGGAGCCGCTGGTCGCCATCGTTCCCGTACCGACCCCGACCGCGGCCGGGGGTGCGGGCGGGACGCCCCGTGCCCCGCGCCGGGTCGGGGCCTGGCGCCTCGGCCTCGCGGCCGCCGTCGCCAGCGTGGCCATCGGTGGCGTCGCGGCCAGCGCGGCCACCGGCCTCTTCGACCGCGCCCTGCACCTGAACGCCGGTCCCCTGCCCACGGCCGAAATCAGCGTCGAGGCCACCCCGGAGCCGGTCGGCGGCACCGCCCCGCCCAGCGTCGAGGCCCCCCGGTGGTCGCGGCCGTCGGACGCGGGCAGCACCCCGGGCGGCCCGCACACCCCCGGCCCGGAGGGCCGCGCCACCCCGGGCGCCACCGGCGCCGCGGCGAGCGGCGGGAACAACGGCGGAGCGGGCGGTACGGACGGCACGGGCGCCACCACGGGCAACGGTGCGGGCAAGGACAACCGCGAGCACTTCGGGATCACCGAGGGCGGTGGCGCCGGCGAGGGCAAGGACGCCCTGCGCGGGGCGGCCGACCTGTGCCGCGACTTCAATTCCGGGCGGCTCAGCGGCGACCGCGAGAACCGGTTGAACCTGCTGGCCAAGGGCCGGCAAAAGGTCCAGCGCTACTGCGACGAGCTGCTGCGGACCACCCCGGGCACCCCGCCGAAGGGGACCGGCCCGACGGACACGCTGCCCGTTCCCGGCCCCGGACCGGGCCCGGGCACCGGGGACCCGTCGGGTGCGGCGGGCTCGCTGGGCCTGCGCCTGCGCCGCTGAAACGCGTCGCGCACACCTGCTCTGACCTGGCTGTAACACTTTTCGAACCACCGGCGCAGTAACAAGTGAGCCGACTGGTCATCGGCCGCGCATGAGCCGGGGTTCCCCCCGTACCCCTGGGCTCTGCGCAACCTGGCGCGGGCGGGGTTCGTTCCCCCGGCCCTGCCCGCGCCTCTTACTTCCCGTCTCCCGGCCACCGCCCCGCGGTCACCGGCGCCGGTCACCAGTAGACGACGACCTTGTCGCCGACCTTCACCTGGTCGTAGAGCGCCGACAGCTTCGCCTTGTCGCGCACGTTCACGCAGCCGTGCGAGGCACCCGCGTAGCCGCGGGCCGCGAAGTCCGACGAGTAGTGCACGGCCTGGCCCTCGCTGAAGAACATCGAGTACGGCATCGGCGTGTGGTAGATCGTCGAGACCCAGTCCTTCGCCTTCCAGCCCACCGCGAACTCGCCCTCGCGGGTCGGGGTGTTCTCCGAGCCGAAGCGCACGTCCATCGACGAGACGACCTTGCCGTCGATCATCCAGGCCAGGGTGCGGCTCTCCTTGCTGATGCACATCACCCGGCCCTTCATGCAGCGCGGGTCCGGCGCGTCGACCTGGTTCGTCGTCGGCGACATCTCCTCGGCGGTGGGCTTCTTGCTGACGCTCTGGACCTTCTTCCAGGTGGCGTCGTCCACCGAGCCGGACACGGTCAGCTGGTGCTTCGTCTGGAAGGACTTGACCGCCGCGATCGTCTTGGAACCGTAGAAACCGGTGGGGGTCGCGCCGAAGATGCCGAGCTGCTTGAGCCGCGCCTGGAGCTCGCGCACCGTGTCGTCCTCCGTGCCCTCGGCCATCAGGTACTTGACCTGCGAGGCCGGGGAGGCGGAAGCGGAGGGGGAAGCGGACGCCGAAGCGGACGCCGAGGGCGAGCCGTCGCCCGGCTTGTTGTCCTGGGGCGTGGCCGGGGCCGAGGCGGCCGGGCTGGAGGCGGCCGGACCCTTCGATTCCGACTTCCCCGGCCCACAGGCGGTGGCGGTGGCGGCGAGAGCCACCGCGGTGGCCACTCCGAGCGTGCGGATGACGACTCTCTGGCGGTTCAGGCGGTGCATGGCAGGTCCCCCGGTTTCTATGACGTGTAACTAGACGATGCCTCGCGGGCGCGGATAGTTGCGGGCGCTCCCGGGATGTTGCGCCTTTGTGACCGGAGGCCGCTGCGGAGACGTTCTACCAGGCCGGGCCCCCTCCTCGCGGCGGGCAGCGGGGCGTGTACGGGCACTATGTTTCGGCCACCTGGTTCTGAGACACTCCGGACATGTATGGCGTCACAGACCTTCCGACCTACCTCGCCGGCCTCGTCCTGATCATCCTGCTGCCCGGCCCGAATTCCCTGTACGTGCTGTCCGTGGCCGCCCGGCGCGGCATACGCACCGGATACAAGGCCGCCGCCGGGGTGTGGACCGGGGACACCGTGCTGATGACCCTGGCGGCGGTGGGCGCGGCCTCGCTGCTCCAGGCCAGCCCGGTGGTGTTCGGGGTGGTGAAGGTGCTGGGCGCCGGCTACCTGTCGTGGCTGGCGGTGGGGATGCTGCGGGGGGCCTGGGCGATGTGGCGCGCGCGGGGGGCGGAGCCCGCGACGGTTGCCGCCGCTGCCGCGGGGGCTCCCGCCGGTCCGGAGCGGCCGTACCGCCGGGCGCTGCTGATCAGCCTGCTCAACCCGAAGGCCATCCTGTTCCTGATGTCCTTCTTCGTGCAGTTCGTCGACCCCGCGTACCCCTACCGGGGGCTGTCGTTCCTGCTGCTGGGCTCGCTGCTGCAGTTCGGGAGCTTCCTGTACCTGACGCTGCTGATCTTCGGCGGCACGAAGCTCTCGGAGGCGTTCACCCGCCGCCGCCGCCTCTCGGCCGGCGCCACCTCCCTGGCGGGCGTCCTCTTCCTCGGCTTCGCGGCGAAACTGGCGACGAGCTGAAAGCCCCGTCCGGTCGTGCTCAGGCCGCTGGCCAGCCACTGAGGGAGACCGCTGTGCCGCCGCCCAAGTAGTGGCGGAGGGCGTCGGCCGTGGTGTCGACGAAGGCTTCGGGGATCGAGGCGGCGTCGATCCAGCGGACCTGGGAGTGCTTTCGGGGTTCGCGGTTCTCGGGTTCGCCGGTCCATTCGTGGGTCGCGAAGACGACCGTGAGGAAGCCGTTGGGGGCCTCGACGCCCCATGCGCCGTGGATGACGTGGGCGACCTTGAGGGACTCGGGCTTCACCGTGAGGCCCGTCTCCTCGTAGAGCTCGCGGACCGCGGTCTCGGTGATGGGCTCGCCCGGCTCGTTCTTGCCGACGGGGAGGTCCCACATGCCCCGGGCGAACTTGGCGTTCTCGCTCCGCTGGAGCAAGACGACTCGGTGGCGGCCTGGTCGTGGACGATGACCGGCTGCACCGGCCAGGCCATCGAGGCCCCGGCAGGGTCACGGCGTGCGCGTTGACATTGGCCCGGCACGCCGCGATGGCAGTGCAGGTACGTCAGGCGAGGGATTCGCGAGCGCGGCGGGCTAGGTCCGCAGCGCCCGGGACTTTGCGGCGCTGGTAGATCGCCAGGGTGGGACGGATCGAGGTAATCGCTTTACGGGTGCGGTCAGACGTCATGCCCTCCATGAGGCTGAGCGACTGGGCCCAGGCGGCGACGGCTTCGTCTGCACGGGCCTGGGCGGCGAGGCTGTCCGCGAGGTCGGCGTAGGTCAGGGCATGTACGCGCTTGAACTTGACCGGGTCCCAGCGAGTCAGGGCGTCGCGGTGCTGTCGTTCAGTGCCGATGAAGTCCTTCATTTCCGTCAGCGCCTTGGCAGTGTGGCTGGCCACGGTGCCGGCTGCCGGGCCGCTCAGCAGGGAGAAACTGGGCTGTGCGCCGCCCTCCCGAAGGAGGGCGTCCTCAGCAGCGAGCAGAGCGCGGCTGGCAGGAGCCTTCTCGCCGACGGCCGCCCATGCACGGGCATGGGTGATGTGGAGCAGTGCCTCCGTCTGTCCGTCAACATGGCCGAGTCCGCGGGCGAGGGCGCCTTCGACAAGGTCGACACAGTGGCGAGGCTGCTTGAGCTTCAGGGCTTGGTGAGCCAACGAGCGCATCATCCAGGCGGCATGACCGTGCGGATCGGCCTCGTAAGCGAGCTGGTAGCCCACGTGGTAGTAGTGCTGGGCTGCGCCCTCCTGGCCCAGGTCGTGGTGTTTCCACCCGGCCAGGTAGGCGAGTTCGGCGACGGCCCCGAAGGCAGCCCGCCTCAGCAGCTCCGAGGGGAAGCGTCCGCGGAGCATCGGGGCTGCCGTGTCTGCGAGATAGGCGGTGACCGTAGTCAGGCCGTGGCCACCGCCGAGGCGTTCGTCGGCGGCGCTGAAGGCTGCCGTGATCTGCCGTACGACGTCGATGTCGTCGCTACCGACCAGGGAGCGGGCGGTACGGGCGCGGAGCATCCGGGAAGTGGCTTCGTGGTCGTGCAGGAGCGGCATGGCCACGCCGGCCGTGGTGAAGGCGGCGATGGCCAGGAAGCGTCGGCGTTCGACGTCCGCCCGGCCGAGGTCCGTGACGGCGGTGACCGGGTCGGCGTCCGGCCGCGACTGCGCGTCGGTCGATCGGAGGCCGAGCTGGGCCCGGGTGACGACGCGTCCCAGCCGGCGGGAGAGGGCCTCGGCGAGGTACTGGCCAGCTTGGCCGGACGGCGAGCGGGTGCCGTTCACCCAATGGGAGATCGCCGACTTGTTGGTCTGGAGCAGCTCGCCGTTCTCGGCTGCGATGCGGCGGACCTCCCTGGCGAGTGCGTCGTACGTGCACCCGGCGGCGTCGATCGTGTCGCGCAGGCGGGGGTTGGGGGTGCTCGGCGCTCGCACGATCGCCTCCGGTCCGGAGCTGTAAACCGCGTATACCGCTTGGCCTCGGTCACACCGTACCCACTCTGCGTAGCGGGCTGTTCACTTATCGATAGCTGCCCCCACCTTCGGGTCGGCGACCCTCAAGTTCCGTACGCCCCAAGGGGCTCGGGCATCCCCATGCCCGGACCCGGACGATCAGAGACGGAGACACGGTGACCACCATCGACACCATCGGCGCGGCAACCATCACGGTCGAGTTGCCCGACGCCTTCGATCCCCGCTGGAGCCGCTTGCCCGGCATCCGGGTGGACGGTCGACGCATCAGCATCGACCCGGCCGAGTACTTCTTCCGCTTCGAGTCCAACAGCTGGCTCGTCGCCGATTGGGAACTGGTCAAGTCCCGGTTCCTGGACGTGGACGAGACGACCGAGAGCGCGGTCGAACAGCTCGCGCTCGACTTCGTCAAGAAGCACTGCGCGTCCACGTCGGATGCCGCCCGCGTCCTGGCGACGGCGTACGGGGTCTACTCGTACCTCTTCCGCGAGGAGCACCTGGCCGGCCTCGGCCTGCCGCAGATCACCGCCGACCACCTGCGCATGCTGCGCGAGGCGGCCACGCTGATGGCGCTCAACAAGGTCGAGCTGGACGGGCACATCTCCAACGTCGGCCCGTGCTGGTTCTTCCCCGCCGCCACCTCCGTCGTCTTCGACCTCGACGAGGGGACGGGCGGGATGCTGGACGAGGTCTACCACGGTGGCTGGTTCAACGAGCGCCGGCGGATCGAGTCCATCAAGGCCCACGCCGCGCTCGGCGGCCGGCTCGTGCACGGCTGCCAGTCCGTGCCGGACCAGACCGGTGGCGTCGTCGCGCCTTACGGCGCCTCGATGGCGCACTTCCGCGACGAGCTGGCCGAGTTCAAGGCGGGCTGGATCGAGCAGGTCTACGCCCACCGCGTGACCGCAGCCGAGTAACCCCAACCCCGTACGGCGCCGGGGCGGACTGACCCGCTCGCCCGCCTCGGCGCCCACCAGCCCATTGGAGTCACCCCCCCCATGGACCAGAGTCTGACCGCCGCCCTGCTGGACGACCTGTGCACCCTCGTGGGCAAGCCCCTCCCCAAACGCTCCGAGATCCGTGTCTGGGGCATGTCCGGGGTCGAACGCGTCGTGTTCCCCGACGGCACCACGGCCGTCTTCAAGTACGCGAAGGAGCCCTTCGACCGTGAAGCCCAGGCGCTGCGGCTGGCCCACCGGCGCGGGCTCCCGGTTCCTGAACTCCACGCCACCGCGATGCAGGACAAGTGGCTCGGGATGCTCATGGACGACCTCGGTGCCCCGGGACGGGATGCCGATGACCTCGACGGTGTCGCCGCCGCCGTGATGCTCCACGCCGCCCGCCCGGCGGGCGGCCTTCCCCTTCTCGACGGCGAGGGCCTCGCTGCTCTGCCCGGCCGGGCCCTCGATCACCTCCAGCGGCTGCGGCAGTCCGACCGGTGGACGGACTGCGACGACATCGAGACCAGTCTGGGGAAGATCTCTGCTGCGGCTGAGGCCCGCGTCCAGGGGACGACGCTCGGCCCGTTCGGGTGGGTGCACTCGGAGTTCCACCCCACGAGCATCCACATCGGGGAGAACGGATGGCGCCTCCTCGACTTCGCCCGGGCCTTCACCGGACCCGGCCTGATCGACCTCGCCTCCTACCACGGCACCACCGCCGCGCCGAGCCCTGTGCGGTTGCGGGTGTTCTTGGAGCAGTACGTCGCCGCGGGCGGCCACGTGGACACCCTCGCCGCCCGGGGCGGCCTGGCCGCGGAGGCGTGGGCCCTGGGCTGGCACCGGATGTGGGTGGTCGAGTGGTTCATGGAGCAGGCCGTCCGCTGGATCGACGACCCGGCCAGGGACCCCGCGTACATCTCGGTCGTCCGCCGCCACTTGAGCGACGTGGTCCGATTCCTGGAGGTCTAGGTGTTCGCCCAGGTCTCCCCGTGGTACGCCCATGCCGCCCAGCGCCTCGCCGCCGGCCCGGCCCAGGCGCTTCCCGCACCGGCTCGGATGCAGTGGAGCACACACCCGGGTCTCGGCCCGGGCGCCGAGATCCTCGGCCCTGACCTGCGCGGCAAGCTGATTCTGGAACTGGGCTGCGGCTCGGGCCGCAACGTGGCCCACCTCGCCAAGCATCACCGGGCCCGCACCCTCGGTGTCGACCTCGTCGGACTCCAGGTACGCCGTGCCCGCTCCCAGTACGGTCACATCGCCGGCGCCACGTTCGCGGCGGGCCACGCCCTGCACCACCTCCGGGCGACCGGCCGGACCTTCGACGCGATCTACTCCGTCTTCGGGGCGGTCGGCCTCGTCGCCCCTGAGCTGCTGCTCGCCGCCGTTTCCCGACGTCTGGGGCCGGGCGGAGTCCTGGCCTTCTCCGTTCCGCACCCGGCCCGGGCCGGAAGACATCCGTCCACGGACGACCGTCCGCGCGAGGACTACGTCACCATGCCCGATCAGCGACGGCTGCCCATCGCCCGCTGGGAGTTCGACGCCCGCCGCTGGGGTGCCCATCTCGCCCGGAACGGTCTCCGCATCACCGCTGTATGGGAACTCCGCCACCCGAGTCGCGACCCGTGGCCCACCACCCTGCTGATCACCGCCCGCAAACGCTGACCCCGGAGGAACCGATGCCCCGTCCCTACCTGCTCCTGGACATCGACGGCGTCCTCATACCGTTCCCGGCAGGAGACGGCAGCACCCCGGCCACCCATGTCCGCCACACCGTCCTGCCCGCGGGGAGGCGGCCGGCCGAACCCGTGTCCGTCTGGCTCGACCCTAGCCACGGCCCACTGCTCGCCGGCCTCGTGACCAGCGGTCTCGTCACTCCGCTGTGGTGTACGAGTTGGCGCGGGGACGCCACCACGATCATCGGGGCGCTCTTGGGTCTGCCGGTCTTCCCCCACCTCGACCTCCCTCGGCCCCAGATCACCACGAGCCACCCCAACGGCTACCTCTGGAAACGCGATCACGTCGCCCAATGGCTCGGTGGAGCCCCCGTGGCCTGGATCGACGACGACTTCACCGACCTCGACCACATCTGGGCTGCCGAGCGCACAGCCGGCGGCAGCGCCACCCTCCTCGTCCAGCCGGACCCCTACGCGGGCCTCCAGCCGAGCGACGTCGCCGCTGTCCTGGAATGGGCGCGCCTTCGGCTCACTGGCGCACGAGGTGCCGGCGCATGCGGAGGGCGGCGCGGCGCAGGCGGCGGAGGGTGCGGTTCGTGGTGAGGGGGGTCAGGCGGGGCGGGACGGCGCCGCCCGGGAGGGCGAGGGCGGTCAGGCGGCGGCGGGTGAAGTACGGGCGGGTGCGCGGGGTCAGGTGCGCCGCCAGGTACGCCTCGGCTTCCGCGCGCCGCCGCGCCAGCACCTTCGGCTGCATCGTGAAGCCGACCGCCGTGAGGAGGGCCGCGAGGTCGGGGACCGGGGCCGCCGGGTCCGTGAGGTCCGGGACCAGGGCGTCCACCAGCACCAGCGGGATGCGGTTGCTGTTCTGGTACGGGGTGAGGCGGGCCAGGACCCGTTCCGTGCCGGTGCGGGCCACCGGGAGTCCGTACAGGGTGGCGGCCGTGAGCAGGGCGGTGGAGAAGCAGCCCACCACCAGGGCGGGGCGGACGCTCGCGTACAGGGTCTCGGCGAGCAGGGTCGCGGGCAGCACCCGCAGCGTCACGCCGAGCCGGGCCGCCTCCTCCCGCGCCCGCCGGGAGTAGTCGGCCGGGGCGCCGGGGTGCGGCTTGAACAACAGGCGCCGGTGCCCCCGGGCATGGGCGCCCCGCACCATCGCCGCGTGGAGCTCCTCCTCCTCGGCGGCCGTGAGCAGGTCGAGCGCGGACAGGTACTGGCCGAGGAGCAGGGCCGGGGGCTCGGGCTCGCTGTCGGCGTCGGCGTCGGCGTCGGGGGCCGCGCCCGGGTCCGGGTCCGGGGCGGTGAGTTCCGCCAGGACCTTCAGGAAGGCCTCCGTCGGGACCGCACGGGCCGGTACTCCGAACTCGGTGAGCAGCAGGGGCGCCAGCCCCGGTACGAGGTCCAGGTGCAGGACGCGCCGGACCCGCGAGCCGAGCGCGGGGTCGAGCCGGAAGCGGGTCGGGCCGTAGCTCATCAGGCCGTCGGCGTAGACCTCGACGGCCGCGCCGGGGAAGAGTCGGCACAGCGCCTGGGCCGGGGCGACCTGGACGGACTCGACGTACAGCTCGATCCGGTCGTCGCCCAGGCCCCACAGCGCGCGCAACTGCCGCTCCCACAGCGGTGCGTCCTCGGGGCGCGGGGTCCAGACCCCCGGGTGGAAGGGGGCGATCGTCTCGTTCCAGTCGATGACCCCGTCGAAGCGGGCGCGCAGCTCCGCGAAGCCGGGCGTCGCGGCGAGGCCGGGGGAGACCTCGGGGATCGGGGAGTTGTCGCTGGTCAGCAGGATCCGGCGGACCGGCGAGGGCGCGGGCGGGTCGCAGGCTCCGGAGTCGATGGCGGCGGCGAGGGTGGCCGTGCCGTACGCGGTGGACGCGAGGAAGAGCTGGGTGAGGCGCGCTTCCGCGGCCGCGCTCACGCCCCGGACCCCGTCGCCGCGTGCCGCCGGCGCAGCCGCCGCAGCAGGGACGACCGTTCGCCGTCCATCGAATTCAGTACGCCGTCCAGCAGTTCCCGCGGCATTCGCCCGAGCGCGTCGGCGCTCATCGTACGGAGTTTTCTGGCCACGGCCGGTTCGAACCTTTCGATGGATCCGATGTGGTGGGCGATAATTGCGCAATATGTGCGAACGGCTTTTGGTAGGAGGTCCGCAGCCTGTGGATCTTCGGCGGTGTCGGACAGGACCTGATCGAATGCGCGGATGAAATCGAGTTGGCGCTCGTCACCGATCTGCGTCAAGGACGTGGAAACCCCGCGCCGGTAGAAGACCCCGGGCAGCCCGACCGCGGCGAACGACCGCGCGCCGCGGTGCAGCCGCCAGATCCAGGGCCGGTCCTCCGCGGTCCGCAGCCCGTCCGTGAAGTGCAGCAGACCCCGGTCGAGCAGCCGCCGGTGGTACATCCCGGCCCAGGCGTACGGGTAGTCCACCGAGGTGGTCCGCCCGGCGGGCAGGATCGCGGTCCGCGGATCGGCCGCCACACCGTGCGGGCCGCAGGGCGCGGCCTGCACGACCCGCTCCCGGCCGGTCGCCCGGACGTGGTCCGTACGGACGAAGTCGCAGTTCAGGGCCTGGATGGCGGCCAGCGTACGGGCGAGGTGACCGGGGGCGAGCCAGTCGTCGCCGTCCAGGAAGGCGAGGTACTCGCCGCGCGCCGCGTCCAGCCCGGTGTTGCGCGCCGTGGCCAGCCCGCCGTTGTGGTCGCGGCGCAGGTGGACGGCCCCCGGCAGGTCGCGGGCGGCCCGCTCCAGCAGCTCGCCCGTCCCGTCCGTCGAGCAGTCGTCGACGAGGAGGAACTCGATGTCGTCCCGCGCGTTGAGTTCGAGACTTCGCAGGGCGTCCGGCGCGTAGGTCCGCACGTTGTAGAACGGCACGACAACAGAGAGCTTCAGCACCCGGGCGACGTTATGGGGGCGCCCGGCATTCGCCATGGACCGTACGAGGATTTCGTGTGAACGACGCACGGCGGCTGCGTTAACCCGACCGGCTCCGCATTTCCCCGACGGGTTGTTAACCCGCTGTTGCGTGCTCGTTGGGCCGGTCAGGAGAATTCCCGCATAGCTTCACGGTCGTGCCAGTAAGCCAGCGGGTCGCCGTTCTCGCCGATTCCGATACGCGATGGAAATGGGGCGCGCTCACCGCCCGCAGACTCGTGCCCGACCCCCCGGGGGAGACCGGATCGGGCCGGCACCACCTCACCGGATACCTGTTGCGCGGCCGGGCCACGCCCACCGCCCGCCAGCTCGGCGAAGTGGGCGCCCGGGCCGACCGGCTGACCGAGGTGACCTGCGCCGAGTTCCTCGACGAACTGCGCCGCGAACGCTACGACGTGGTCGTCCTCGCCCTCGTCGGCGGCGCCGTCCAGGCCGTCCTGCACGGCGTGCGCGCCCTGTGGCCCGAGCCGGCGGCGCGCCCCGTGCTCGTCACCGGATACGTGGGCGTCGTCTACGAGAAGCTCGCCGACGGGCTGCTGCTGCGCCACGGCGCCGACCTGGTCCTCGCCAACTCCCGGCACGACGCGCAGCGCTTCCGCGCCGTGTACGAGGGGGTGGGCGCCGACGCCGGAGCCGTCACCGAGACCGCCCTGCCCTTCCTCGGCGGCGCGCCGTACGAGCCCGCGGGCGGCGGCCGCGCCCGCACCGTGGTCTTCGCCGCCCAGCCCTCCGTGCCCGAGAGCCGCGCCGACCGTACGTACCTGCTCGCCCGGGCCGCCGGGCACGCCCGGGCCCACCCCGACCGGGAGGTCCTGATCAAGCTGCGCAGCCGCCCCGGGGAGCACACCACGCACCTGGAGGAACTCCCGTACCAGCGGCTCGTGGACCGGCTCCCCGCCGCACTGCCCGCCAACTGCCGCCTGGTGTACGGGAACATGGGGGAGGTCCTGGACCGCACCGACCTGCTGGTGACCGTGTCCTCGACCGCCGCCCTGGAGTCCCTGCACCGGGGGATCCCCACGGCCGTCCTCACCGACCTCGGCGTCCGCGAGGGCCTCGGCAACCACCACTTCACCGGCTCCGGCTGCCTCACCTCCTGGGACCGGCTCGACGCCGGGCTGCTGCCGACCGCGGATCCCGGATGGCTCGCCGACCAGGGGGTGCTGGCCGACGCCGGGGCCTTCGACGCGGCCCGCGCCCGGGTCGCGGAACTGGCCGCGCGGCCGCTGCTGGCGCCGCCGGACCCGTACTACACGCTCACCACCGCACCCGGGTACCTGCCCGGGCTGCTGGCCCGGCACCACCTCGCGCCCGACGGCACCCCGCAGCCCGGCTCGCCGCGGCCCGCCGCGGGAGAGTCCCGGCTGCGCGGCTGGCTGCGCGGGCGGCTGCGGGAGGCGGCGCGGGGCGCGTACCGGCACGGGGTGCAGCGGGTGGCCCCGGCGATCCGCAGGGTGGGGGAGCTGTGAGGGTACTGGCCGTGATCCCGGCCCGGGGCGGCTCCAAGGGGGTGCCCGGCAAGAACCTCGCGGAGGTGGCCGGAGTGCCCCTGGTCGGCCGGGCGGTGCGCGCCGCGCTGGCCGCGCCCACCGTCACCGACGTGGTGGTCTCCACCGACTCCGACGCGGTCGCCGAGGCGGCGCGGGCGGCGGGGGCCGACGCCCTGCGCCGGCCGACGGCGCTCGCCGGGGACGCCGCGAGCAGCGAGAGCGCCGTGCTGCACGCCCTGGAGTCGTTCGAGGAGCTGCACTCCGTCACCGTGGACGTGGTCCTCCTGGTCCAGTGCACGAGCCCCTTCCTCACCGCCTCCGACGTGGAGGGCGTCGCCGCCGCGGTGGCGGGCGGGACCGCGGACTCGGCGCTCACGGTGGCGCCCTTCCACGGCTTCCTCTGGCGCGCCCCGGACCAGAGCGCCCCGGACCGGGAAGCCCCGGACCGGAGCGACCCGGACGGGGAAGCCCCGGACCGGAGCGACCCGGACCAGAGCGACCCGGACCGGGAAGCCCCGGACCGGCACGTCGCGGGCGCCGTCACCGGGGTCAACCACGACCCCGCCGTCCGACCGCGCCGCCAGGACCGGCCCCGGGACCTGCTGGAGACCGGCGCGGCGTACGCCATGGACGCGGCCGGCTTCCGGGCCGCCCGGCACCGCTTCTTCGGCCGGGTCCTCCCGGTGCCCACCGACCCGTCCCGGGTCCTGGAGGTCGACGACCCCCACGACCTGGCCCGCGCCCGCGCCCTGGCCCCCCTGCTGGACGACCCGCCACCACCCCGCACCCGCAAGCGCACCCGTACGCGCACCCGCACCGAAGGGCGTCACCTGACATGAGCGTCACCCCCAACCCCCGCCTGCGCCGGATCGGATCGCGCACCGCCGGTCCCGGTCGCCCCGTCTACGTCGTCGGTGAGATCGGCATCAACCACAACGGCGACCTGGACACGGCCCTCGCGCTCGTCGACGCCGCCGCCGACGCGGGGTGCGACGCCGTCAAGTTCCAGAAGCGGACCCCCGAGATCTGCACCCCGCGCGAGCAGTGGGACGTCGAACGCGACACCCCCTGGGGCCGGATGAAGTACATCGACTACCGCCACCGGGTGGAGTTCGGCGAGGCCGAGTACCGCGCCGTCGACGCCCACTGCGCCGAGCGCGGCATCGACTGGTTCGCCTCCCCGTGGGACACGGAGGCCGTCGCCTTCCTGGAGGGCTTCGGCGTGCCCGCCCACAAGGTGGCCTCGGCCTCCCTCACCGACGACGAGCTGCTGAGGGCCGTACGCGCCACCGGCAAGACGGTCGTGCTCTCCACGGGCATGTCCACGCCGCGCCAGATACGGCACGCGGTGGAAGTGCTCGGCAGCGACAACATCCTTCTGTGCCACGCCACTTCGACCTACCCGGCCAAGGCCGAGGAGCTGAACCTGCGGGTGATCGGCACCTTGCGGGAGGAGTACCCGAACGTCCCGATCGGCTACTCCGGCCACGAGACGGGCCTGCAGACCACGCTGGCCGCCGTCGCCCTCGGCGCCTCCTTCGTCGAGCGGCACATCACCCTCGACCGGGCGATGTGGGGCTCGGACCAGGCGGCCTCCGTCGAGCCGGGCGGCCTGCAGCGGCTGGTCCGCGACATCCGCACCATCGAGGCCGCGCTCGGTGACGGGATCAAGCGGGTCTACCCCTCCGAGCTCGCCCCGATGAAGAAGCTCCGCCGGGTCCAGGGCGCCCTGGCCGGGGTCTGACCCCCCAGCCCCTCCCCGGCGCCCCGACACCCCCGGCGCCTCCGACGAAGGAGCACCCGATGACCCCCACCGCCGCCACCCTCGCCCTGGTCGAGAGCCCGGTCCAGCTCCTGAACGCGCTGGAGTGGGCCCACGCGAGAGGCGCCGACGACGCGGCCCGCGGCCCGCTGCTCGGCTCCGTCCCGCGCCAGCCGGCCCACCGCGAGGCCCACCGGGAGCCGGGCGGGGGCGCGGGCGGCGGCCCGGGCGCCGCGGCGCCGCTGCGGATCGTCGTACTGCCGCCCACCGACCCCATGTCCCGCGGACAGCTGCGCCGGATGGCCGGGCTGGCCCGCGACGAGGGCCACGAGGTGCGCTGGCAGGAGGCCCGGGGCGGCAAGCTGGCCCCCTTCAAGGCGCTCGTCGCGCTGGTGCGCGAGGTGCGGGCCGCCCGCCGCGTCGTCATCGGCGACCCCTTCTCCCGCTACGTCCAGCTGCTGCTCACCCTGGTCCGCGCCGACGAGCTGGTCGTCGTCGACGACGGGACCGCCACCATGGAGTTCATCGACCGCGCCGCCCGCGGCGAACGGCTGGTGCGCTGGCACCGGGCGGGCGGCGGCGGCCTGCCGGGCCGGATCCGCGAGCTGGCGTACGCGCCGGTCTCCGGGACCGCGCGGCGCCGGTTCACCGCCGTGCGCGAGGGGCGCCGCGTCGAGGTGTTCACCTCGATGCCCGTCACCGCGCCGCCGGGCATGGGGCTGCGGCTCAACGACTTCGGCTGGACCCGCTCGCGCTTCGGCCCGCCCCGGCTGACCAAGGGCACCGACCTGGTGGGCACCTCGCTGGTCGAGACGGGCGTGGTGGACCCGGACCGCTATCTGGCGGCCGTACGGGCGCTGGCCCGCGAGCACGGCGCCACCCGCTACTTCGCGCACCGCAGGGAGTCGCCGGACAAGCTGCGGGCGCTGAGCGAGGCGACCGGGCTGGAGATCGTCCGTCCGGACCTGCCGCTGGAGCTGATCGCCCGCCGGGGGCCGGTCGGCCGGACCGTCGTCAGCTTCCCCTCGACGGTCGTGCACACCCTGCCGTACGCGCTCGCGGGCACCGGGGTCACCGTCGCGGTCCGGGAGATCGATCCGGCCTGGCTCACCCGCGACGCCTCCCCGCGGGCCCGCGGCTTCCTCGCCGGGGTCGCCGGGACCGCCCGTGATGTGCGCAGACTGCCCGCCCACACCGCCCAGACGGCTCGATGAGCGGCGGAGTTTACCCCCGGGGGTATGCGCTCATGCGCCCGGAGGCCGGGTTTTCTTCGCCTAACGGGTTGAACTTTTCCTGATCTCCGGCCAGTTGACCCGTCCGTGCGCCTACCCTTCAACGGGTGAACCAGTTGATGTCCCGCGAGTCACTGACCGCCCTGCCCGGCGAGCCCGCCCAGCCCGAGCTGCCCGGTACGCTGCCGGACCACCTGCGTGCCGAACTGATCGCGTTCCGCCGGGACTTGCACATGCATCCCGAACTCGGGCACCAGGAGTTCCGCACGACCGCCGCGCTCAAGGCGAGGTTGGAGAAAGCGGGCCTGCGACCACGGGTACTGGACTCCGGTACCGGGCTCATCTGTGACGTCGGGAGCTGGGACGGGGTGGTGCCGATGCTCGCCATCCGCGCGGACATCGACGCCCTGCCCATTCCGGACGCCAAGACCCACGTGTCCTACCGCTCCACCGTCCCCGACCGCGCGCACGCCTGCGGCCACGACGTGCACACCGCCGTCGTGCTCGGCACCGGCCTGGTCCTGGCCGAGCTGGACCGGCAGGGGCTGCTGCCCCGGCCCGTGCGGCTGCTCTTCCAGCCCGCCGAGGAGGTGCTGCCGGGCGGTGCCACCGAGGCCATCGACTCCGGCGCGCTGGACGGCGTGGGCAAGATGATCGCGGTGCACTGCGACCCGCGCGTGGACGCCGGCCGGATCGGCCTGCGGGCCGGCCCGATCACCTCGGCCTGCGACCGCCTGGAGGTCACCCTGGAGGGGGCCGGCGGGCACACCGCCCGGCCGCACCTGACCACCGACCTGGTGACGGCGGCGGCCCGGATCGCGATCGACGTGCCCGCGCTGCTGTCCCGCCGGATGGACGCCCGGAGCGGGATGGCCGTCACCTGGGGCCGGATCGAGGCCGGGCACGCCTGCAACGTCATCCCGATGCGCGCCGAGCTGTCCGGGACCGTGCGCTGCCTGGACCTGGCCGCCTGGCACGAGGCGCCGGAGCAGGTGCACGCGGCGATCGACGAGATCGCGACGATGCACCGGGCCAAGTCGACGATCAACCACGTCCGCGGGGTGCCGCCGGTCGTCAACGATCCGGCCGTCGTCGAGCTGCTGCGCGAGTCGATGGCGGCCCGGCGCGGTGCGGACTCGATCGAGGACACCGAGCAGAGCCTGGGCGGCGAGGACTTCTCCTGGTACCTGGAGCACGTGCCGGGCGCGATGGCCCGGCTCGGCGTGCGCGCGCCGGGGGACACCGCCAAGCGCGACCTGCACCGCGGCGACTTCGACGTGGACGAGTCCGCGATCGCCGTCGGGGTCGAGTTCTTCACCGCCGCCGCACTCCTCGACGGGCGTCGCGCAAGGCCGATCAGGTAAAGGTCCGTACAACACCCGAGGAGCTGCGGGTGGCCGCGTCCAGCCCTTGATACACAAGGGCTGGACGCCTGTCCGGTTACCAATCGGTCACTGTCCGGTTCGCGACGATCCGATAACGACTCATGTACGGGTCTTTAACTGACATCTACGCGCGTTACGATCGCGGCGAAACCAGCGCCGGTCCCGGCGCTTCGGTCAGGTTTTGAAGGAGCCTCCCCTTGCGCCGGATCACCAGGATCGCCACCGTGGGCATCGCCTCCGCGGCGCTCGCCCTCTCGGCCACCGCCTGTGGCGGTAAGAAGTCCTCGGACACCGGATCTTCCTCCGACAAGAAGGAAGCTTCCGTCGCCATCGCGTACGACGTCGGCGGCCGCGGCGACCAGTCGTTCAACGACGCCGCCTACGCGGGCCTCCAGCAGGCCGAGAAGGACCTGAAGGTCAAGGGCGCCGAGGCGGAGCCCACCGACGGCGAGGGCGAGGCCGACAAGGTCCAGCGCCTCACCGAGCTGGCCCGCAAGGGCAACAACCCGGTCATCGGCGTCGGCTTCTCCTACGCCCCGGCCATCAAGAAGGTCGCGCCGAAGTTCCCGAAGACCACCTTCGGCATCATCGACGACACCTCGGTGACCGGCCCGAACATCGCCAACCTGGTGTTCAACGAGGAGCAGGGCTCCTACCTGGCCGGCGTCGCCGCCGCCAAGGTCTCCAAGACCGGCACGGTCGCCTTCATCGGTGGTGTCGAGGTCCCGCTGATCAAGAAGTTCGAGGCGGGCTTCACCCAGGGCGTCAAGGACACCAACCCGAACGCCAAGGTGCTCTCGCACTACCTGACGCAGCCCCCGAACTTCGACGGCTTCTCCAAGCCCGACCTCGGCAAGGCCACGGCGCAGGGTCAGCTCGACGCGGGCGCGGACGTCGTCTACGCCGCCGCCGGTCTGGCCGGCTCGGGTGCCATCGAGGCCACCGCAGCCAAGGGCAAGTGGGCCATCGGCGTCGACTCGGACCAGTACAACCAGGCGGGTCTGGTCAAGTACAAGGACCACATCCTGACCTCGGTCACCAAGCAGGTCCAGCTCTCCGTCTTCAACCTCATCAAGTCGGTCGAGGACGGCAAGCCGCAGACGGGCGAGATCCGCTACGGCCTGGACAAGGACGGCGTCGGCCTGGCCGACTCCAACCCCGAGTACAAGAAGATGACCGACGTCATCGCCGCGGTGAACCAGGCGAAGGCCGACATCATCGCGAAGAAGATCACGGTCAAGACCACTCCGTAACGTCTTGACTGACGGGTCGACATGGTTTCCGGGGTCCGGGCAGCGGTCTCTACCGCTCCCGGGCCCCGAGCCGTCTCCCTCGGTTCTTGATCGCTTTTTCTGGCCACTTGGCCGCAAGTTTTCACTTCCGACAGTGCTACGCGCGTAGAGGCATCGTGGACGCGATACCTTCTCTCCTCCGCTCTGTCCCCCCTGCCGCCACGGCATTTCCAGCTCCTTCCGCGCCAAGGAGAGTGCGTCATCAACGCGTCCAGCCCCCCTCTCGCCGTAGAACTGCACGGCATTACCAAGCGCTTCCCCGGCGTCGTCGCCAACAAGGACATCGCGATCAGCGTCCGCAAGGGCACGGTCCACGCCTTGATCGGTGAGAACGGCGCCGGCAAGTCGACCCTGATGAAGATCCTCTACGGCATGCAGAAGCCGGACGAGGGCACCATCGCGATCGACGGGGAGCAGGTCACCTTCTCCAGCCCCGGCGACGCCATCGCCCGCGGCATCGGCATGGTGCACCAGCACTTCATGCTCGCCGACAACCTCACCGTCCTGGAGAACGTCGTCCTCGGCGGCGAGAAGCTCTACGGCATCGGCGCGAAGGCGCGCAAGAAGATCAAGGAGATCTCCGACGCGTACGGCCTGGGCGTGCGCCCGGACGCCCTCGTCGAGGACCTCGGCGTCGCCGACCGGCAGCGCGTGGAGATCCTCAAGGTCCTCTACCGGGGCGCCAAGATCCTCATCCTCGACGAGCCGACCGCGGTGCTCGTCCCGCAGGAAGTGGACGCGCTCTTCGACAACCTGCGCGAGCTCAAGGCCGAGGGCCTGACCGTCATCTTCATCTCGCACAAGCTGGGCGAGGTCCTGAAGGTCGCCGACGACATCACCGTCATCCGGCGCGGCACGACGGTCGGCACCGCCGACCCGCACGACCCCAAGACCACGCCCAAGCTCCTCGCCGAGCTGATGGTCGGCTCCGAACTCCCCTCGCCCGAGACGCGCGAGTCGACGGTGACGACGACGCCGATGCTCCAGGTCGCGGGTCTGAGCCTGGCCGCCACCGACCCGGACGGCATCGTCCGCGAGGTGCTCTCCGGCATCGACCTCACCATCCACAAGGGCGAGGTCCTCGGCATCGCGGGCGTCGAGGGCAACGGCCAGACGGAACTCATCGAAGCCCTCATGGGCATGAGCATCCCCGACGGCGGCACCATCACGCTCGACGGCAAGGACATCTCCACCCTCGCGACGCGCAAGCGCCGCGAAGGCGGCATCGGTTACATCCCCGAGGACCGCCACCGGCACGGCCTGCTGCTGGAGTCCTCCCTGTGGGAGAACCGCATCCTGGGTCACGTCACCGAGGAGCCCAACTCCAAGCACGGCATCCTCGACCCGAAGGCCGTCCGCAAGGACACCGAGCGGATCGTGCGCGAGTACGACGTGCGCACCCCCGGCATCGACGTCACCGCGGCCTCGCTCTCCGGCGGCAACCAGCAGAAGCTGATCGTCGGCCGCGAGATGAGCCACAACCCGAAGTTCCTGATCGCCGCCCACCCCACCCGTGGCGTGGACGTCGGCGCCCAGGCGCAGATCTGGGACGCGATCCGCGAAGCCCGGCGCGAGGGCCTGGCCGTGCTGCTGATCTCGGCCGACCTGGACGAGCTGATCGGCCTGTCCGACACCCTGCGCGTGATCTACCGCGGCCGCCTGGTCGCGGACGCCGACCCGGCGACCGTCACCCCGGAAGAACTCGGCACCGCCATGACGGGCGCCGCGACCGGGCACCTGGAAGCAACCGACAACCACTCCGCCGCCGGTGCCGACGCTGGTACCGCATCCCCGGAGGACGAGGCCCGATGAAGAAATTCGACAAGGACCGGCTGCTCCTCGCGATCGCCGGACCCGCACTCGCGCTGGTGGCGGCCTTCGTGCTGACCGTGGTCGTGCTGGCGGCGACGGGCGTGGACCCGATCGACCCGCTGCGCATCATGGTGGAGAACGCCGGTTACGAGGACGTCCAGATCCTCATCCTGAACCAGGCGGGCACCTTCTACCTGGCGGCGCTCGCGGTGGCCATCGGCTTCCGGATGAACCTCTTCAACATCGGCGTCGACGGCCAGTACCGCCTCGCCGCGATGGTCTCCGCCGTGGTGGGCACCGCGGTGACCCTGCCGGGTCCGCTGCACATCCTGCTCATCGTGGTCGTCGCCATGCTGACCGGTGCCTTCTGGTCCGGCATCGCGGGCGTGCTGAAGGCCAAGCGCGGCGTGAGCGAGGTCGTCTCCACGATCATGCTCAACGCCATCGCGACCAGCCTCATCGCCTGGCTGATCCTGCCGAAGAACTTCGGCGTCCAGCCCGCGGGCTCCAACGACCTGACGACCGGTGAAATCGCCGAGTCCGGCTGGTTCCCGTCGGTGAGCATCGGCGACGGCCTGGAGATCTACGGCTTCACCTTCGTGGCCTTCGCCCTCGGCATCGTCTACTGGTTCGCGCTCAACCGCACCCGCTTCGGCTTCGACCTGCGCGCCACCGGCGCCAGCGAGTCCGCCGCCCAGGCGTCCGGCGTGGACGCCAAGAAGATGATCATCACCTCGATGCTGATCTCGGGCGCCGTCGCGGGCCTGTCCGGCATGCCGCAGCTGCTGGGCGAGACCCACACGTACAACCTGTCCTTCCCGCTGGGCATCGGCTTCACCGGCATCACCATCGCGCTGCTGGGCCGCAACAACCCGGTCGGCATCCTCTTCGCCTCCTTCCTGATGGCCTTCATCGACAAGGCCTCGGCCGGGCTCGACATCGCCGGGTACTCGAAGGAGATCGGCACGATCATGAAGGGCCTGATCGTGATCGCCGTCGTCGTCGCCTACGAGCTCGTCCGCCGCTACGGCATCCGCCGCCAGCAGCAGAAGGTCGGCGAGGAACTGGCCGCGGGCCACGCCATCAAGACCGAGAAGGAGGTCGCGGCGTGAGCACCAGCACCGTTTCCGCGACGAACGCGGCCCCCAAGAAGCAGGCCGGCCGCAAGAAGCTCACCCTGCCCTGGATCATGCTGATCATCGCGGGCGGCCTCGCGCTGATCTCGCTGGTCCGCGTGATCAGCGGGGCCCAGGACCTGACCTCCGTCGGCCAGGTCTCCGGCGCCCTCTCCCTCGCCGTGCCGATCGGCCTCGCCGGTCTCGGCGGCCTGTGGGCCGAGCGCGCGGGCGTCGTCAACATCGGCCTCGAGGGCATGATGATCCTCGGCACCTGGTTCGGTGCCTGGGCCGGCTACCAGTGGGGCCCCTGGACCGGCGTGGTCGTCGGCATCGCGGGCGGCGCCCTCGGCGGCCTGCTGCACGCGGTCATCACGGTCACCTTCAACGTGAACCACATCGTCTCCGGTGTGGCCATCAACATCCTGGCCCTCGGCTTCACCCAGTACCTGTCGAACTTCACGTTCGACAAGGTGCCGGGCGGCTCCTCCAAGCAGTCGCCGCGCGTCGAGGAGATCTACCAGATCACCGTGCCGGGGCTGTCCGACTGGCTGACCACCCTCCAGGGCAAGCACTGGTTCTTCCTCTCGGACCTCGCCGGCGTCCTGGGCGGCCTGGTGACGAACCTGTCGCTGCTGACCGTCGTGGCGCTGCTGCTGATCCCGGGCACCTGGTGGGTGCTGTGGCGCACCGCCTTCGGCTTGCGCCTGCGCTCCTGCGGCGAGAACCCGGTGGCCGCCGAGTCCCTCGGCGTCAACGTGTACAAGTACAAGTACATCGCCGTGATCGTCTCGGGCGCCCTCGCGGGCCTCGGCGGCGTGTTCCTCTCCGAGGTCGCCAGCCCGATCTACCAGGAGGGCCAGACCGGCGGCCGCGGTTACATCGGTCTCGCCGCGATGATCTTCGGCAACTGGATGCCCGGCGGCATGGCGCTCGGCGCGGGCCTCTTCGGCTTCACCGACAGCCTCAAGCTGCGCGGCGGCGCCGAGAACGTGCACGCGATGCTGCTGCTGATCGCGATCCTGCTCGTGCTGGCCGCGGCCTGGCAGCTGTACAAGAAGAAGTACGTCCCGGCGCTCGTCTCGGCCGTCTGCGCCGTGGGCCTCTTCCTCTGGTACGTGACCACCGACGCGGTGCCGAGCCAGTTCGTGGACGCGGCCCCGTACCTCACCACCCTGCTGGTGCTCGCGCTCTCCGCGCAGCGCCTGCGGATGCCCAAGGCGGACGGCATGCCCTACCGCAAGGGCCAGGGCAAGTGACGACCGTGACCGAGCCCGACTGGGACGCCCTGCGCGAGGCCGCCCGGGACGCCATGTCCCGGGCGTACGCCCCCTACTCGGGCTTCCCGGTCGGCGTCGCGGCCCTCGTCGACGACGGCCGCACCATCACCGGCTGCAACGTCGAGAACGCCAGCTACGGCCTCGGCCTGTGCGCCGAGTGCGGGCTGGTCTCCGCCCTGCAGGCCACCGGTGGCGGCCGCCTGACGCACTTCACCTGTGTCGACGGCAAGGGCGAGGTCCTGGTGCCCTGCGGGCGCTGTCGCCAGCTCCTGTACGAGTTCGGCGGGCCCGAGCTCCAGGTGGAGACGCCCGAGGGTGTCCTGCCGCTGGCGGCCATGCTGCCGCAGGCCTTCGGGCCCGACCACCTGAGATAGCCGTGCGGACGGCCCTTCGCCCTTCGGGGCGGAGGGCCGTCCTGCTTCCCCACACCTCCCTCACCCCTCATCTCTCTATGCGCGTAGAAGGAAGTCATCCCATGGACGTCATCTCCGTCATCCGGACCAAGCGTGACCGCGGCGAGCTGAGCCCCGAGCAGATCGACTGGGTCATCGACGCGTACACGCGCGGTGTCGTCGCCGACGAGCAGATGTCGGCCCTGGCGATGGCCATCCTGCTCAACGGCATGAACCGGGCCGAGATCGCCCGCTGGACCGCCGCGATGATCGCGAGCGGCGAGCGCATGAACTTCGACTCGCTCTCCCGCCCGACCGCCGACAAGCACTCCACCGGCGGCGTCGGCGACAAGATCACCCTGCCGCTGGCCCCGCTCGTCGCCGCCTGCGGCGCGGCCGTACCGCAGCTCTCCGGGCGCGGCCTCGGCCACACCGGCGGCACCCTGGACAAGCTGGAGTCCATCCCCGGCTGGCGCGCGCTGCTCTCCAACGAGGAGATGCTGCACGTCCTGGACACCACCGGCGCGGTCATCTGCGCGGCGGGCGACGGGCTGGCCCCGGCCGACAAGAAGCTGTACGCGCTGCGCGACGTCACCGGCACCGTCGAGGCGATCCCGCTGATCGCGTCCTCGATCATGTCCAAGAAGATCGCCGAGGGCACGGGCTCGCTGGTGCTCGACGTGAAGGTCGGCTCCGGCGCCTTCATGAAGAACATCGAGGACGCGCGCGAGCTGGCCTCGACGATGGTCGGCCTCGGCACCGACCACGGGGTCAAGACGGTCGCGCTGCTGACCGACATGTCCACCCCGCTCGGCCTGACCGCGGGCAACGCCCTGGAGATCCGCGAGTCGGTCGAGGTGCTCGCCGGCGGCGGCCCCTCCGACGTGGTCGAGCTGACCCTGGCGCTGGCCCGCGAGATGCTGGCGGCCGCCGGCATCCAGGGCGCGGACCCGGCGAAGGCACTGGCCGACGGGTCGGCCATGGACGTGTGGCGCCGGATGATCGCGGCCCAGGGCGGCGACCCGGACGCGGCCCTGCCGGTGGCCCGCGAGCAGCACGTCATCACGGCCCCGGCCTCCGGCGTGCTGACCCGCACGGACGCGTACGCGGTCGGCGTGGGCGCCTGGCGCCTGGGCGCGGGCCGCGCCCGCAAGGAGGACCCGGTGCAGGCGGGCGCGGGCATCGAGCTGCACGCGAAGCCGGGCGACGCCGTCGTGGCGGGCCAGCCCCTGATGACGCTGCACACGGACACCCCGGAGAAGTTCGAGTACGCCGTCGCGGCCCTCGAGGGTTCCTTCGACATCGCCCCGGCGGGCACGTCCTTCACGGCGAACCCGATCGTGCTGGACCGCATCGCGTAGCGCTCCCGCGCTCGCGCGCGACCCCGATCCCCGCCCCCGCCGATGAGTTCCGGCGGGGGCGGGGGTCATTGAGGCGTGGAGACGAAACGGTTCGTGGTGCCCGGGCCCGGGATGACGGTGGCGGAGGCCGAGGAGGCCCTTGGGCGGCTCGCCGGTGGGGCGGGGGTGGTGTGGGACGTCAGCGCCGTCACCGAGCCCGGCCTGGCGGCCGTGGAGGCCCTCGCACGGCTCGCGCTGGCCGCGCGCCGCGGCGGGGCCCCGCTGACCGTCACGGGGGCCGGAGCGGGGCTCCTGGCCCTGCTCCGGCTGACCGGGCTGGCGGGGTCAGTCGAGGTGCTCGGGGAGCCCGAAGAGGGGGAACCAGCGCGCGGTGTCCAAGAAGGCGTTGAGGCCGACGATCCGGCCCTCTGAGACCTCCAGGACCTGCAGCGCCCAGGGGGCGTGCCCCCGGCCGTCCGCCGCCGGCCGGTACTGGCCGAAGGCGGGCATGCCGTTGGCCGTGGTGGGCAGCAGCCGCGAGCCGCGGCAGCCGATGCCCTGGTTCAGGTGCCAGGCGGCGATGTCCTCGTGCCCCTGGAGCCACAGGTCGAACGGCGGCATCGACAGGACGGCGTCCTCGTGGAGCAGGGTGGTCAGCCGCGCGATGTCGTAGGCCTCGAAGGCGGCGAGGTACCGCTCCAGCAGCTTCGCCTGGTCGGCGTCGAGCGGGTCCGCCGCTTCGCTCGGGCGGATCCGACCGGCGGCCAGGGTGGCCCGCGCGCGCTGGAGGGCGCTGTTGACCGAGGCCACGCTGGTCTCCAGCAGGGTGGCGACCTCGTCCGCCTTCCAGGCCAGCACCTCGCGCAGGATCAGCACCGCCCGCTGCTTGGCCGGCAGGTGCTGCAGGGCCGCGACGAAGGCGAGCCGGACGGACTCCTTGGCCAGCGCCAGCTCGGCCGGGTCGGCGGTCTGGGGGATCACCCGCGCGTCCGGCACGGGCTCCAACCAGGTCACCTCGGGGCGCTCGCTCAGGACGGCGGAGGCCTGGTGCTGCGGGGCCGTGAGGTCCATCGGGCGGGCCCGCTTCTTCCCCGCGGCCAGCAGGTCCAGGCAGACGTTGGTGGCGATGCGGTAGAGCCAGGACCGCAGCGAGGAGCGGCCCTCGAACTTGTCGTAGCTGCGCCAGGCCCGGACGTACGTGTCCTGCACCGCGTCCTCGGCGTCGAAGGCCGAGCCGAGCATCCGGTAGCAGTACCCGGTCAGCTCGGTCCGGTGGCGGTCCATCGCCGAGTCCAGCTCCGACCGCGTGGCGAGGTCACTCATGATCGTCGAACCCCCAAGTAGATCCCGATACTTGGGACGCTACCCGAGGTGTCCGACAACGGCACCGCAGGACCCGGCGCGGCCCCGCGCGCTCCCACGGGGGCGCTACGCCGGGACCGCCGGTTGGACGGCGGGGTGGAGCCCCGGGTGGATCGGCGAGTGGGTCACCGCGGGGCCGGGCAGGGGGCGCCGGGCGGGCAGCGGGGTGGTGCTGACACGAGCCGTGAACAGCTCCTGGCCCTCCTGGTGGATGGCCACCCGGACGCGGCCGGTGCCCTGCTCCGGTTCCGCTTCGACCCAGCACGGGGCGTCGAGCTCGGCGAAGCGGGTGAACTTGGTGTCCATGGCCGCGGCCATGGCCCGGGCGGGCCCCGCGACGACGTGGGCGGCCTGGCGGGCGGCCTCCAGCATGAGCGCGCCGGGGACGTGGTCGACCGGGTGGTCGAAGAGCACCGGGTGGTCGGTGTCCACGCGCAGCTGCCAGCGGTGCGGGGAGGTGGTGGCGGCCAGGACGACGTTCTCCCGCAGCTCGTGGCCCACCAGCTTCGGCGAGACGGGCAGCGGCACCGGCACGGCGGCGGCGAGGGCGGTGTCCACGTCGGCGTAGTCGGCCCGCAGCCTGCGGTAGATGGCGGGGGCGTGGCTGCTGAAGCGGGTCTGGGCGCTGCCGAGCCAGACGCCGTCGCGCCGGGCCTCCACGTGCAGGGACAGGGCGCCGAGCTTGCCGCGGCGCTGGACGACGTCGTGGCAGTTGACGTAGAGGGTGACCTCGGCGGGCCGCAGCCGGGCCTGCAGCGCGGCCGCGCCGGGGGCTATCGCGTAGCGGAAGTACTCCCAGATCAGGTGGTGCCCGAAGGGGACGGTGTACGCGGCGTGCGAGAGCAGCGGGAAGATCTGCCGCACGGTCTCGGCGAAGAGGAGCGGGTCGTGCAGGCCGTTCTGGGAGCGGTAGAAGCTGTGGGCGCGCGGCCACTGCGCGGTGATGGTGAAGGAGTCCTGGGCGTCCCGGTGCCAGCCGGTCAGCAGGACCTCCGCCAGGGCTGCCTTGTGGACGTACTCGCGGGGGACCGTGGTGGTGACGGTGGCCGGCGGTTCGGCCGGCCCGCCGAAGGGGAGCTGCGTGATGGCGCCGGACTGGTAGCGGGCGTACTCGAACTCCATGTGAATCCCCCAGAGATGGCCGTACGAGAACCGGTGTGGAGCAGACGTGGTGCAGATGCGTCGCGAAAGCGGGGCAGGTGCGTGGCTGTACCGGAGCAGGGCCGGCCGAGAGCCCCTGGGACGAGGTCCGGGGTGGCCGGCACGGATTAAACTAGAGAGTGCTCGTTTTGTTTGTCGAGCGGGAACGGGTGGAAAGTCGAGAGTGGCTTGAACTGGCTGCCGGAGGATGCGTTCATCGGGGGGAGGTCTCACCCCAGCCCTCCGGCCCGCTGGCATAACATAGAGGGCGTTCGTTTTTTTCGCGAGGGGTGCTCGCACCATCCGACCCAGGCGCAAGTGGAGTGATCGTGTCGCAGGCCAGGCAAGCCCGAGCCATCCGGACCCGAGAGAAGATCCTCCGGGCTGCCGCCGAAGTGTTCGACGAACACGGCTTCTCCGGCGCCAGCATGAACAAGATCGTGCGCACGGCGGACACCACCATGGGGGCGATGTACTTCCACTTCGCCTCCAAGGAGGAGATCGCGAAGGCGGTGATGGCCGAGCAGGCCACCGACCTGTCCTTCACCGAGGGTGAGGACGGCCTCCAGCGGCTGATCTACATCAACCTCGAAGTGGCCCATCAGATGCGCACCAATGTGCTGTTCCGGGCCGGTGTGCGGCTCGCGGTGGAGCAGGGCGAGTTCGGCATGAGGGACGCGGCCCCGTACCGGCTGTGGATCGACCTCTTCCGCGGGCAGCTCGAAGCGGCCCGGCGGCGGGGGGAGTTGCTGCCCGGCGTGGACGTCGAGGACTTCGCCGAGGTGCTCGTCGGCGCCTACACGGGAACCCAGTTGATGTCGAACATCACCACCGGCCGGGAGAACCTCATAGGGCGCATCAGCGCCCTGTGGGGATACCTGCTGCCCTCCATCGCGGCCCCCGCGGTGATCTCCGGTCTGGACCTGACGGGCGCCGCGCGCGCCGAGGGGTCGGGCGTGGCCAAGGTCTGAGCGGGCCCGTGACCCCCGGGAGCCGGCCGCCCCGAGCGGCCGGAGCCGGTGCCGGACCCGTCCATCCGGGGGTGTTTTCAGGCCACCGAGGGATCCTTGCCGGGTGACAAGGGCCCCGGGGCCCTGCTGTCAGACCCGGAGGAACCGGAAGTACGGGAGATTCCGGACCACAGCACCTCCCACACTTCGGCCAGCCGGCCCCGTACGCTCCACGCGTTTCCCGCGGGCGACTCGTACTGCCGCTGCGCGGACACCTCCAGGCTGGAGACGAGGCAGGCGACGAGCACCCCGACGATTTCGGGGTCGGCGCCCGGTCCGTGCTCCAACTCGCCCCCGCGGTGGGCCCGGGCGAGCAGCGCGCGCACGGCCGGGGTCCAGGAGTCGTACCAGTCGGCCGTCACCGGCAGCTCGCGCGAGAGCCGCGCGGCGGCCCGGACGACGGGTTGTTTTTCCAGCAGACGCGCGAGCGTCTGTGTCACCTCGGTGAGCGCCTCCAGCGCCGAACCCCCCGGACCGGTGGATCCCGCGGCCTCCGCGACGGCGTCGGCGGTCAGGTCGTGACCCCGCTCGCACACCGCCTCCGCCAGGTCGTTCTTCGCCGGGAAGTGGAAGGTCAGGGCGCCGATGGTGGCCATCGCCGACCTGCTGATCCGGGTGAGCGAGGTGCCCGCGTAACCCCTTCGGGCGAACTCGTCGCCCGCCGCCTCGATGAGGAGGTTGCGGGTCCGGCCCGCCCTCTCCTGCTTCGTACCCGCACGTTCGTGGTGTGTCGTCATGGCTGGTCCCTTGGTGGACGGTGTCCGGCGTCGTTCCGGCCCCCCGGCCGTGCCCTGCCTACGTAGCATCCCAGAAAAACAAAGCGAGTACTCTCTATGGTGTAGAAAAAAGAGCGAGCGTTCTCTACGCTTACCGGGGAGTGAGGAGGAGATGCACGATGACTCGTAACGCACCGCGGCTCGTGGACCCGAAACTCGCCGAACTGGGAAACTTCCTCGCCGAGCGCCGGGCCGAGGTCACCCCCCAGCAGGTCGGACTCCCCGGCGGAGCGGCCCGCCGGGTGCCAGGACTGCGCCGCGAGGAGGTCGCGATGCTCGCCGGCATCGGGGCCTCCTGGTACGCCTGGATCGAACAGGGCCGCGCCAAGAACGTCTCCCCGGAGATCCTCGGCGCCATCGCCCGGGTGCTCCGGCTCGACGAGGCCCAGCGCCTCTACGCCATGCGGCTGGCCGGCTACGCGGCCGTCGGCCGCCCCCAACGCTGCGCCGACGACGACCTGCCGCTGCTGCTCCAGGTCGTCGACGGCTTCCTCCCCAGCCCCGCCTACGTGCTGGACCACTGCTGGGACGTCACCGCGGCCAACGCCACCGCGGCCCGACTGCTCGGTCTCGGCGGCGAACGCTCCAACTACCTGCGCACGCTCTTCCTCGACCCCGCCGCCCGCGAGCGCTTCCCCCAGTGGGACCAGGAGGCCGCCGCGGCCGTCGCCGCCTTCCGCGCCCAGGGCGGCGAGCTGCTCGCCGATGCCCGACTCGGCGCGCTGGTGCGCGAACTCACCGAACACAGCCCGGTGTTCGCCGCCCTCTGGGCCCGCCACCGGGTCGCCGACCGGGCCGACGGAGCCCAGCGGCTGCGCCACCCCGACCTGGGCGAGCTGGAGTTCACCAAGGTCTCGCTGTGCGTCAACGGCCGGGCCGGACTCCAACTGGTCCTGCTCAGCCCGCAGTACGGAACCGCCGAGTTAACCGAGCAATGGGCCGCCTCCGGGCGGTCCGACGCGCTGACCCGCCCCCTGGGCGGGCGCGGCGCCACCGTCTGAGAAGAGGACCGATCCGCCATGACGACCGCCACCCGGTGGAACACCCCGGCCACCGCGCCGCGCACCCTGCGCTTCGGCGAGCACACCGTCACCTGGCTGCCCGACGGGTACGTACAGCTCGACCCCCGCCGCTGGCTCCCCGACACCACGGACGCGGACTGGGCCGGCGAGAACGCCGAACTCCTGGACCCCGAAGGCTTCCTGGCGGCCTCCATCGGCGCCCTCCTGATCCGGCACGGCGACCGGGCGATGCTCGTGGACGCGGGCTTCGGCCCCCACGACATCCCCGCCGCGCACACCCACCCCGCGCTCGGCGCCCTCGTCGGCGGACGACTCCCCGCGGCCCTCGAAGCCGTCGGCGTGGACCCCGCCGCCGTCGAACTGATCGCCTTCAGCCACCTCCACGACGACCACTTCGGCTGGGCCTTCCGCCCGGGTCAGGGCCTGGCCTCCCCCTTCGTCAACGCGACCTTCGCCGCCTCGGCCGCCGAATGGGCCAACTGGGCCCAGCCCACGGCCGGTTCGCCCCGGGTGCGGACCGTCGGGGACGGCGAGGAGATCTTCCCCGGGGTCACCGCCCGGCTGACCCCCGGACACACCGCCGGACACACCTCCTACGTCCTGTCCTCGGGCGAGCGCCGACTGATCGCCTTCGGCGACGTCTTCCACACCCCCGCCCAGTTCCCCCGCCCCGACTGGCGGGTGTCGATGGACGCGCTGCCCGAGCGCGGGGTCGACGCCCGGCGCGCCCTGCTCGCCGAGCTGGCCCGCCCCGGCACCACCGCCTTCGCCAACCACTTCTCCGACGTGGTCTTCGGGCGGCTCGGCGATAATTCCGGTACCCCTTGCTGGGAACCTTTGGCAGAATTTTCCTGAAAATCCGCGCGGCACTTGCAGATCTTCCGTCCCGGCTCCAGAATTCATGGAGCCGGGGCTTTCTGCGCGTGCCAGCCGGCTCTTCGCCCTGCCCCGCCTATTGGTGTTGGCAACAGGTGTCGTGCTCATAGCAGCAAGAGAGGCTGGGAAACAGCCCGGGCTGCTGAAATGATTTCTGCATGAGCCAGAGAATCGCCATTGTCGGCGCCTACGGATCTGGAAAGACCCTCCTCTCCGAGGCCCTCTCCGAAGTGACCGGACTTCCCTACACCCAGGGCACCGCCATGCGGGAGCCCATCGGTGGGGAGGGAAAGCACATCTGGAACTGGACCGAGGGTGAGCTGCTCCAGCTGACCGTGAAGCGCTACGCCGAGCGCACCCTCAACGAAGCGGCCCACCCGGCCGGCTTCATCAGTGACGGATCGATCATCCACGAGTGGGTGTTCGCCAAGCTCCGCCTGGTCCTGGGCCCGAACCCGGGCACCGAGCAGTCGGTGGACAGCCGCTTCCGCAGCGAGGTCACCGCGGCCTACGAGGACGTCGCGGACCACATCGGCAAGCTCGCCGTGCGGCACGCGAAGACCGCGTACGACGTCTTCTACCACCTGCCGATCGAATTCCCGCTGGACGAGGACAACCGTCCCATCAACGACATCTTCCGCACGCTGTCGGACGAGGTCCTGCTGCCCGCCCTCGCGGACACCGGAATTCCGATCCACACGATCACCGGAACTCCCGCCGAGCGGCTCCAGCAGATCATCGAGATCAGCGGCCTGCCGACCGTCGTGGACATCGACAAGGCGCTCGCGTCCGTCCAGAAGTAATACCGCTCGAAATGCGCACCCGCGCGCGAAAGCGGACACGCTCCCTCGGAAAGTAGCTCCACTCGGCTCCACACAGCTCCACTCACCCCAGGCGCCACCAGAGAAAGGTCACCGAAAATGCAGCTCGAGGTTCCCAAGTGGGGCGACAAGCCCGATCTCAAACTGGCGATATCCGGCACCTACTCGTCCGGCAAGTCGACCACCACGGAAGCCCTCTCCATCGCGACCGGCATCCCCCGGACGCACGCCAAGACCTCCCGTGAGCTGCTCGTCGACCTCGTCCCGGGCAAGACGGTGATGGAGCTCAACGCCATGGAGCTGGTCAAGCTGGGCCTGCGCCGCTACGAGGAGCGCCTCGTCAACGAGGCCGGCACCGGCGCGTTCATTTCCGACGGCGGCGTCTTCCACGAGTGGGTGTACTTCGAGGCCCGCATGCGGGTCGGCATCAACCCCGGCATGCCGTGGTGGTTCCAGACCATCAAGAAGTCCCTGGGCGTGGTCTCCAAGGGCTTCTACCAGAAGTACACGGACACCCTCGGCGACATACAGAAGGACCGTGCCAAGCGGTCCTACGACGCCTACGTCCACCTGCCCGTCGAGTTCGACATGGACCGCGACGGCCACCGCCCCGTCTCCGAGGAGTTCCGTCGGCTCTCCGACGACCTGCTCATCGGCGCGCTGGACGAGATCAAGATCCCGTACCGCGTCGTGGGCGGCCCGATCCCGCAGCGCATCGAGAAGATCGTCGAGATCTTCGAGCTGCCGATCGTCGTCCCGATCAAGGAGGCCATCGAGGAGGCGGAGCGCCGCGTGGCCGCCGACATCTCGGACCTCCAGAGCAACCTCGCGTACATGGAAGCCATGCGGAAGAAGTCCTTCGGCAAGCGGCTCGCGTACGCCTTCCGTTACTGATCCACCCGTCCTTGACCGTCCGACCGGAAGGAAATGGCGTGCCCACCAGCGTGCAGGCCAAGCCGCGTCGTCTCGGAGCGATTCTCGGCCTGTTGGCCTTCGCCCAGATGATCATCGCGATCGACTACAACATCATGTTCGTGGCCCTGCCCGACATCGGCAGCGACCTCGGATTCTCCGCCCAGAACCTGCAGTGGGTGATCTCGGCCTACTCGGTCGCCTTCGGCGGCTTCCTGCTGCTCGGCGGTCGCGCCACCGACCTCTTCGGTCGCAAGAACATGTTCCTCTTCGGCCTCTTCCTCTACGCGGCCTCCTCGATCGCCGGTGGCCTGGCCACCGACTCGTGGCTGCTGGTCGCGGCCCGCGTGGTCCAGGGCCTCGGCGGCGCGTTCCTCGCACCCGCCACCCTCTCCCTGGTCACGACCCTCTTCGCCGAGGGCACCGAACGCAACCGGGCCCTCGCGGTCTGGGGCGGCGCGGGCGGCTTCGGCATGGTGCTCGGCGCCATCCTCGGCGGCATCCTGACCGACGCCTTCGGCTGGCAGGCCGTCATGTGGGTCAACGTCCTGTGCGCCGGTGCGGCGATGGCCTACGGCATCACCGCCCTGCCCGCCACGGCGAAGACCAACGCCAGCGGCTTCGACCTCCCCGGCGCCGTCACCGGCACCGTGGCCTCCACGCTGCTGGTCTTCACCCTGGTCAACGGCCCCGAGGTGGGCTGGGGTTCGGCCACCACCATCGGCAGCCTGATCGCCGCGGTGGTCATGTTCGCCCTCTTCCTCACCATCGAGTCGAAGACCCGTGCCCCGATGATGCCGCTGCGGCTCTTCAGCAACCGCAACGTCTCCGTCGGCACCACGATCACCTTCCTCTTCATGGCGACCTTCGGTGCCTACGCCTACTTCCTCACCCAGTACTGGCAGGTCGTCCAGGGCTACAGCGCCTGGGCCACCGGCTTCGCCTTCCTGCTCCCCTCCGGCTGCGTCCTGATCGGAACCGTGGCCGCCGGAAAGCTGATGAACTCCTACGGCGCCCGCAAGTCCCTGCTGATCGCCCTCACGGTCGGCCTGGTGGGTACCGTCGCCCTCGCCCTGACGCTGACCCAGGACAGCTCGTACGCGGTCATCGCCGTACCGCTGGTCGTCCTCTCCCTCGGCCAGGGCGTCATCTTCACCGCCATGTTCGCCGCCTCCACCACCGGCGTCGCGAACGAGGACCAGGGCATCGGTTCGGGCGTCGCCCAGACCGGCCAGCAGATCGGCGGCGCCGTCGGCCTCGCGGTCCTCATCGCCATCGCGGCCTCCGCCGCGGGCGGCGACGGGGCCACCGACCCGGCCCTGCTCACCGACGGCATCCTCGCCGCGACCTGGGCCACCGCCGCGGGCATCGCGCTGACCTTCCTGGCCACGCTCGCCCTCAAGAAGCCCTCCGCCACGCAGGTGGCCGAGGCAGCTGCCGCGCCGACCGAACAGGTCACCGCGGGAGACCCGATCACGGTGACGGCACCCGTCACCGAGCGCGTCTGACGCACCCACCCCCGCTGCGTCCGGCGCCCCGCGCGCGGCTCCCTCCTCCCAACTTCCCCCGTGGGGGAGGGGGCCGCCCGCACGGACCGCTCCACCGCACCCGCACCACCGCACGGAAGAGATCGCGAACCGAGGCCCACGCACCGCACCATCCCGGCCGGAAGTGGAGAGACGCAGTGAACGGCTACCGCACCGCATTCTTCGACGTGGACGGCACTCTCACGACCGCCCCCAGCATGTTCCGCTTCCTGCGCCACTACCTCGCCGCGCTGGGCAACCCGCCCTACGAGTACACCAGCCGCCGCCGCGAACTGAAGGCGATGAACCAGGTCGGCTGCCCCCGTACGGTCACCAACCGCGCCTACTTCGCCAACCTCGAGGGCGCCTTCGCCTCCGAGGTCTCCTTCCGCGCCGAGGACTGGTTCCGCGACGAACTGCGCTCCGGCACCTTCTTCCACGAACACGGGGTCGCCGCCCTGCGGCGCCACCAGGACGACGGCACCCGGATCGTCCTGGTCTCCGGCTCCTTCCCCGCCGTCCTCGACCCGATCGCCGAGCACCTCGGCGCCGACGAGGTCTGGTGCACCGAACCCGACATCGCCTGGGGCCGGTACACGGGCCGGCTCACCCGGCCCCCGATGCTCGCCGAGGCCAAGGCCGAGGTGGTCCGGGCCGTCGCCGCCCGCCACCGCACTACTCCGGCCGAGTGCATCGCGTACGGGGACCACATGTCCGACCTGCCGATGCTCAGGGCCGTCGGGTCCGCGGTGGTCGTCGGCGGCGACAAGGTGCTGCGCACCCACGCACGTATCCACGGGTGGTCCCTGCTGCCCGCCGCGCCGGTCCCCCCGGCGCTCGACCTGCCGCAGTGGCACAGCGACCGGCACACGGCCGCTCACGACGAGGTGAAAGAGGTGGAAAGCGTATGACGTCATGGTTCTTCGACCGGATGCGGAGCTTCGGTGAGGCCGATGCCATCGTCTTCAACGGTGTGAGTTACAGCTACGCCCAGCTGGCCAGGCTGACCGGCGAGTGGGAGAGATTCCTCGACCGGGGCGGCGTCCACGCCGGCCAGGTCGTGGCCCTGGAAGGGGTCAGCAGCGTCGAGGCCTGTGCGGGTCTCCTCGCCCTGATCGAGCGCGGCGCGATCATCGTCCCGATGACCCCGCTGCCGCCCGCCAAGCGGGCCGAGTTCCACGAGGTCGCCGAGGTGGAGACGGTCATCACGATCGACTCCCAGCAGTGGCGCCGCAGCATCGAGATCACCGGCCGCTCCTCCGAGCACGAGCTGTACGACCAGCTCCGCACGGACGGCGTCCCCGGACTGGTCCTCTTCAGCTCCGGCACCACCGGTCGCAGCAAGGCCAGCGTCCTCGACTTCTCCAAGGTCCTGTCCAAGTACGGCCCCCCGACCCGCCCCCGGCGCACCCTCGGGTTCCTCAACCTGGACCACATCGGCGGCATCAACACCCTGCTGCACACCCTCAGCCAGGGCGGCGCCCTGGTCACGATCGACGAGCGGACCCCGGACAAGGTCTGCGCGGCCATCGAGTCCAACGCCATCCAGATCCTGCCCACCACCCCGACCTTCCTCAACATGTTGCTGATCTCCCGGGCCTACGAGCGTCACGACCTGACCTCGCTCCAGCTGGTCAGCTACGGCACCGAGCCCATGCCGGAAGGCACCCTGACCCGGCTGGGCCAGGCCCTGCCGCAGATCCGGCTCAAGCAGACCTACGGCCTGTCCGAGCTGGGCATCATGCCCACCAAGTCCCGCGACGACGGCAGCCTGTGGGTCAAGCTGGGCGGCGAGGGGTTCTCGTACCGCATCGAGGACGGGATCCTGTGGATCCGCTCCGACATGGCGATGCTCGGCTACCTCAACGCGCCGGCGCCCTTCGACGACGACGGCTTCTTCAACACCCAGGACGCCGTGGAGACGGACGGGGACTACGTCCGGATCCTGGGCCGCAAGTCCGAACTCATCAACGTCGCGGGGGAGAAGGTCTACCCCAGCGAGGTCGAGAACGTCCTGCTGGAGCTGGACTACGTCGCCGACGCCGTCGTCTCGGGCCGCCCGAGCCACGTCACCGGACAGGTCGTCAAGGCCATCGTCCGCCTCGTCGCACCGGTCGAGGACGAGCGGGCGACCGCCCGGCGCATCCGCGAGTACTGCGCCCAGCGCCTGGAGGCCTTCAAGGTCCCGGTGGTGGTCGAGGTGACCACGGCGGACACGCACTCCGACCGGTTCAAGAAGATCCGGAGCGCCGTGTGAGCACGCAGCCCACCGACGAGCCCGGGGACGGGCGGGTCGCCGTCGTCAGCGGCGGCAGCCGGGGCCTGGGCCGGGCGCTGACGGAGCGGCTGCTCGCCGCGGGCTGGCGGGTCGCCACCTTCAGCCGCAAGCCCAACGAGTTCACCGAGGAGAAGGCCGCGGCCCTGCCCGAGACCTTCCTGTGGCAGTCGGTGGACCTCCACGAGTCCGCGCAGATCCGGCAGTTCACCAAGGCGGTCCGCGAGCGCTTCGGCCGGGTCGACCTCCTCGTGAACAACGCGGGAGTGCTCCACCAGGAGCTCTTCCTCACCATCGCCCCCCAGCGGGTCGACGACCTGCTGGCGGCGAACCTGACCGCCCCCGTGCACCTCACCCAGGCGTGCGCCCGGCTGATGATGCGCGGCGGCGGATCCATCGTGAACATCTCGTCCATCAACGCCATCCGCGGCTACCGCGGGGTCGCCGTCTACGCGGCGGCCAAGGCGGGCCTGGAGGGGTTCGGCCGGGCACTCGCCCGGGAGCTGGGGCCCGTGGGCATCAGGGTCAACACCGTGACCCCCGGGTTCTTCGACAGCGAGCTGACCTCGGACGTCACCGAGCGGAACCGGGAAAAGATCCAGCACCGGACTCCGCTGGGCCGGCTCGGCAGCGCGGAGGAGATCGCCGACGCGGTCCTCTACCTCGCCTCTTCACAAGCACGTTTCATCACCGGTCAGTCATTGGTCATCGACGGAGGAATCACATGCTGAACGAGCAGAACATCCAGCAGATCATCGAGCGCGAGATCCAGTCCGTGGTCCTCAGCTCGGAGGAGGAAGAGGTATCGCTGGACGACGAGCTGCTCAAGTCCGGGGTGAACTCGCTGATGCTCGCCCAGCTGCTGATCCAGCTGGAGACCGAGCTGGGCGTCGACCCGTTCGCCGCGGACCTGTCCATCACGGAGATACGGACGCTGCGCGAGCTGGTCGGCGCGTACGAGGCGGCCCTCGAGCGTGCGGCCTCGGCCGGTGCGACGGCGGGTGCGTGACGTGTCCGCCACGACCCAGACGGAAACCTCCCAGAAGCTGTTCCTGAAAGCGGTCGACGACTACCTCGGCCCCGCCGAGGGCCGGTTCTTCTCCCGCGGCTACCAGCGGGCCGACTACCTCGTCCGCGACCTCGTCTCCACCCCGGTCACCATCGAACGGCCGGGCATCCGGGCCACCGTGGACGTCAGCTACCCCGCGGACTGGTCCCGCAAGAAGAACGGCACGGACCTGCGCCCCCACCTCAGCACGGTGGACGCACTGGTCCTGGGCGTGCAGCTCGCCGAGCTGCACCTGGTCCACGCCTACGGACTGACCGGCGACGCCCGCGGCACCATGCGGCTGCGCAAGGTGGTCCTGCGGGCCGGCGGAGCGCCGCAGGAGGACCTGCTGCGGATCCCCGCCTCCTCGCGCCTGGTGCGCACCGACGACGTCCCCGGGGTTCCGGGGCGGCGGCTGTCCGTCCACGACGGCGCGGTCGGCGAGCTGCGGGTGCGCTGCGAGATCGAGCACGACGAGGGCGTGCGGGCCGAGACGGAGGCCGCCTTCCACAGCCTGGACGAGGGCCTCGGCGAGGGCGCGCGGCGCTTCTACGGCGACGGCTTCAAGCGCCGGCGCCACGTCATCCGTGACGTGGTGGTCGACATGGAGGAGCTGGGCGCCACCGCCGGGGTGCACTTCGTCCCGGGTGCCAACGAGGGCCCGGGCGGGCCCGGAGCCCTCGGCGTCGACGCGGCGACCGAACCCTCGGTCTCGCTCGTGGACGCCTTCGTGGTCAACCTCCAGCTGGTCCAGGTGCTCATGTACGAGCTGGACCAGGTGAACCGGGCCGCGAGCAACACCCTGTGGATGATGCAGACCGTGCTCACCGCGGCGGACACGGCCCTGCCGTTGCCGATCCGCGGCGACGAGGCGCAGACCGCCTCGGCACGGCTGACGGCGAAGCGGCTGCTGCCGCTGCGCGGCGGGGTGTGGCGCAGCGTGGACATCGAGGCGGGTCTCGGCGGAGTCGGCGTGCGCGCCTCGTTCGCGCACGAACTCCCGGCCGAGGCCGCGGCCTCGGCCAGCTGAGCGGCCCCGCGGGCGGCTGACCGGTCCCCTCGGCCGGTCGGCCGCCCCGGCCCCCGGGCGCGGGGGCGCCGCCGACCCGGACCCCCGCGCCCCACCCCGGCCACCGAACCGAACACCACCAAAGGAGACACCGATGCGGCTGTCCGTGTCTGGTACCTATTCCGCGGGGAAGACCTCCACGGCCACCGCCCTCGCCTCCTACACCGGTCTCGCCTTCGCCCCCGCCCGGCCCATCCGGGAGATACTGCCCGACGCCGTGCCCGGCAAGGCGCTCGCCGAGGTGACGCCCGCCGAGTACCTCCAGCTCGCCGTGCGCCGGCACGTCGGCCGGGTGCAGAACGAGGCGCGGCTCGGGGCGCGGGGCGCCGGATTCGTGTCCGACGGCTCCTCGCTCCAGGAGTGGATCTACGCGGCCGCCCGCGTCCGCTTCGGGATGGACCCCGCCGCTCCCGCCGCCACCGCCCCGGCCACCGCGGCCATGGGCTTCTTCGCCGAGGCCGTCGACCAGCTCGGCCACGCGATGCGCCAGCACGTGAAGGAGACCTACGACGGCTTCGTGCACCTGCGGGCCACCGCCGCGGCGGTCAAGCCCGGCGGGCACCGCCGGATGCACCCCGACTTCCGCGCGTTCTGCGACGACATGCTGCTGCGGGCGCTGACGGACCTCGACGTCGACTACCACGTGGTCGAGGGCACCCGCCCGGAGCGGCTGGAGAAGATCGTCGCCCTGTTCGGGCTGCCCGTCGTGCGCTCCGCCGACGAGGCGATCGAGCTGGCGGCCCGCGCCTACGAGGCCATCGACTGGCGGCTGGAGGGCGAGCGCGCGCAGAGCGCCGCCTCCCAGGTCGCCGCGGCCGCGGGAGGGGCCAAGTGAGCGCCTCGACCACCGGGACCACCTCGACCGCCGGGGCCGCACCCTACGCGCGGCGCTGGCTGATGCTGCCCGTCGTGCTGGCCGCGCTCTTCATGGCCCAGTTCGACCTCTACGTCGTCAACGTCGCCGCCCCCACCCTCCAGCGGGAGCTGGGCGCCGGACCGGTCGCCCTCGAACTCATCGTCGCCGGCTACGCCTTCACCTACGCCAGCGGCCTGATCACCGGCGGCCGGCTCGGCGACCTCTTCGGCTCCCGCGTGATGTTCCTCGGCGGGGCCCTCGCCTTCACCCTCGCCTCGCTGCTCTGCGGGATCGCCCAGAGCCCCGGCCAGCTCGTCACGGCCCGGCTGCTCCAAGGCGTGACCGGCGCGGCCATGGTGCCGCAGGTGCTCGCGCTGATCACCGGGGTGTTCAGCCCGGCCGAACGCCCGCGCGCGCTGGCCTGGTTCGGCTTCACCGTCGGCGTCGGCGCGGTCGCCGGGCAGGTGCTCGGCGGGATGCTGCTCCAGGCGGGCTCCGACGGGATCGGCTGGCGCGCGATCTTCCTGGTCAACGTGCCCGCCGGGCTGCTGACCTTCCTGCTCGCCCGCCGGCTGGTGCCGAAGCGGGCCGCCGGGGCCCGGGCGCGCGGCGGGCTCGACCCCGTCGGGGCCGTCGGGATCCCGGCCGGGCTCGCGCTGGCGCTCGTACCGATGATGCTCGGCGGGGCCAAGGGCTGGCCGCTGTGGACCTGGCTGTGCCTGGCCGCCGCCGTGCCCGTGCTGCTGGCGACCTTCGGGTGGGAGCGGGCCCTGGCCCGCCGGGGCGGGCGGCCGTTGCTCGACCTCTCGCTCTTCAAGATCCGCTCCTTCCACCGCGGTCTGGTGGTCAGCGGGGCGGTCTTCGGAGCGTTCTTCAGCTTCATGTTCGCGCTGACGCTGGTGCTCCAGTCCGGCCTCGGGCTGAGCCCGCTGGCCGCCGGATTCGCCTTCGCCCCGCTCGGACTCGCCTTCGCCGGGGCCTCCATGGCCGCGCGCCGCATCCCGCCCGCGCGGGCCGCCCGTACGGTCCTGGGCGGCACGCTGGTCGCCGCCGCCGGACTGGTCGTGCTGCTGGGCGAACTCACCTGGGCCGCCGACCGGATCAGCGCCCTGCGGCTGCTGCTGCCGATGGTCCTCATCGGCCTCGGCAACGGGCTCGCCGTGCCCGCGCTGACCGGCGCCGTGCTCACCGGAGTGGGGCCCGGCCAGGCCGGGTCCGCCGCCGGGGTGCTCACCACGGCCCAGCAGTTCGCCAGCGCCGCCGGTGTGGCCCTGCTCGGCTCCGTCTTCTTCTCGGTGCTCGGCTCCGGGGAGGGACCCAGCGCGTACGCGATCGCCCTGCGCTGGGTCGCCGGGATCGGGCTGGTCCTGGTGCTGGTCGCGGCCGCCGCGAGCCGGGCGCTGCCCCGGCCGGAGGAGGACGGGCCCGAGGGACAGGACGTCAAGGACCCGTCGAAGATTCTGGGGAAGGTGTGACATGCCGGGGACGGCCCTGAGTGTGGAGGAGCGCAAGGCCAAGGCCGCGCAGCTCTTCGAACGGATCATCACGCACGGCGAGCTCGACCTCGCCGACGACCTCTTCCACGAGGACTTCAGCTGGCCGCAGTTCGGCCTGCACGGCCCGGAGGGCGTGCGCACCTGGGTGCGGGCCTTTCGGACCTCCTTCCCCGACATGGTGGACACCGTCGTCGAGCAGTGGGCCGAGGGGGACACCGTCATCTCCCGGGTGGAGTGCACCGCCACCCAGCTCGGCGCCTTCCGCGGGCTGCCGCCCAGCGGCCGCAAGGCCACCTTCGCGGCGCTGGGCATCGACCGGTTCCGCGGGGACAAGATCATCGAGCGGTCGGCGCACTTCGACCTCGCCGACCTGATGCGCAAGTACGGCCACACGGAACTGCAAGTACCCGCGCAGGACGCGCCGTGAGGCCCGCGCCGTTCGACTACGTCCGCCCCGCCAGCGCGGCGGAGGCCGTGTGGGCGCTGGCCGCGGCCCACGAGGCCGGGCGAGACGCCCGGGTGCTCGCGGGCGGCCAGTCGCTCGTCCCGCTGCTCAACCGCCGTGCGCTGCGGCCCGACCTGATCGTCGACCTCGGCCGGGTGCCCGCGCTCACCGGCATCCAGACCGGTCGGCGCGGCATCCGCATCGGCGCCCTCACCCCGCACGCCACCGTCGAGCGCAGCACCGACCCCGAGCTGAACCGGCGGCTGCCGGTGCTCCCCGAGGCGGCCGCGCTGATCGGGCAGGTGCCGGTGCGGGTGCGCGGGACCGTCGGCGGCAGCCTCGCGCACGCCGACCCCGGCGCCGAGTGGTGCCTGCTCGCGGTGCTGCTGAGCGCCGAGCTGACCCTGCTGGGGCCGGGCGGCACGCGGGTGGTGGGCGCCGACGCCTTCCTGCGGGGGCGCCACCGCACCGCTCTGCGCCCGGGGGAGATCCTGGTCGAGGTGCGCTTCCCGGTCGCGGAACCGGCCGCGGCGCTCGTCGAGTACGCCCTCCAGCCCGGCCGGATCCCGGAAGTGGCCGCCGCCGCGGCCCTGGTCCTGGACGCCGACGGGCGGATCGGCTCCGCCCGCCTCGCCCTGGCGGGACCGCTGGAACGCCCGATGCGGATCCCGGCCGCCGAGGCCCTGCTGATCGGGGCCCGCCCCGGCCAGGAGAGCTTCGCGGTGGCCGCCGCCAAGGCCGTGCGGATCACCGGGGCCACCGGTGACCTGGGCACCCTGGCCGGCGTACTGGCCCGCCGGGCGCTCGCCGAGTCCGCCGCGCGGGCCGCCGTACTGGCCCCGCTGCGCCGCGACAGACTGGAGCTGATGCCGGTATGACCCCCTCGGCCTCGGGATCCGTCTCCGCCCCGACCCCCCTCACCCCCGCCGCCCGCGCCGTGCCCGTGGCGCTGACCGTCAACGGCGAGCGCCGCGCCCTGGACGTCGAGGCCCGGCGCAGCCTGGCCGACGTGCTGCGCCGTGACCTGCGGCTCACCGGCACCCAGGTGGGCTGCGAGACCGGGGTGTGCGGTTCCTGCACGGTGCTGCTCGACGACGAGCCGGTGCGCTCCTGCGCGGTGCTCGCCGTGCAGGCCGACGGCGGCTGCGTGGAGACCGTCGAGTCCCTCGCCGCACCCGACGGTGAACTCAGCGCGATCCAGGCCGCGTTCCGCGACAACTTCGCGGTCCAGTGCGGCTTCTGCACCCCCGGGTTCCTGATGCTCGCGACGGCGCTGCTGCGCCGCGACCCCGAACCGGACCGCGGTGCGGTGCGGGCCTGCGTCTCGGCGAACCTGTGCCGCTGCACCGGCTACCAGTCGATCGTGGACGCGGTGTCGGCCGCCGCGGGTGCGGCCCGCGCCGAGGAGACGCCGTGAGCACCGGCGGCGCCGTCGGGCGGTCCGTGCCCCGCCTGGAGGACGACCGGCTGCTGCGCGGCCGCGGCCGCTTCCACGACGCGGTGGCGCGCCCCGGCCAGCTGTGGCTGCGCGTCGTGCGCTCCCCCCTCGCGCACGCCCGGATCCTGGGCGCGGACACCGCGCGGGCCGCCGCCCTGCCCGGGGTGGTGGCCGTGCTCACCGCCGCCGACCTGCCGCCGGACCTGCGCATACCGGTGCGCCAACCGCACCCCGGGATGGACTTCACCGCCTACCTCCAGCCGCCGCTCGCCACCGGGTACGTCCGGTACGCGGGGGAGCCGGTGGCCGTCGTCCTCGCCGAGGACCCCTACGTCGCCGAGGACGCCGCCGAGCTGGTCGCCCTGGACCTGGCGGAACTGCCCCCGGCGCTGGACGCCCGTACGGCCGCGGCCGGGCCCGCGCCCGTGTCCCTGGCCGGGGCGCCCCCGGCCCGGGTCGGCACCGTCGACTTCACCTACGGGGACGTGGACGCGGCCTTCGCCGCGGCCGCCCACGTGGTCCGCGCCGACCTGCGCACCGGCCGGCACAGCGGCACCCCGCTGGAGCCGCGCGGCCTGTTCGCCGAGCTGGAGGACCCGGGCGGACCGGACGAGCGGATCGTCGTACGGGGCGCGGCGAAGATCCCGCACATCAACCGGCGGGTCCTGGCCTCCCTCCTCGGCGTCCCCGAACACCGCATCCACATGCGGGAGACGGACGCGGGCGGCAGCTTCGGCATCCGCGGCGAGTTCTATCCCGAGGACTTCCTCGTGCCCTTCCTGTGCCTGCGCACCGGGCGCCCGGTCAAGTGGTCCGAGGACCGGGCCGAGCACATGAGCGCCGCCAACCACGCGCGCGAGCAGGAGCACCGGATCGAGCTGGCCCTCGACGCGGACGGGCTGCTGCTCGGACTGCGCGACGAGGCCTGGCTGGACAACGGCGCGTACGTGCGCACCCACGGCGCGGTCGTCGCGGCGCTCACCGCGTCGATGATCTCCGGCGCCTACCGGATCCCCGCGTGCGGCTCGCGCGTGCACATCGTCACCACCAACAAGACCCCGATCGGCACCTACCGGGCGCCCGGCCGCTTCCAGCACAACTTCGTGCGCGAGCACGCCCTGGACCTGGCCGCCACCCAACTGGGCATCGATCCGGTCGAGTTGCGGCGGCGCAACCTGCTCACCGGCGCCGAACTCCCGCACCGGCGGCCGATGCAGGTCTTCGGCTCGCCCATGGTCCTGGACGGCAAGGACCACCTGGAGCACTTCGACAAGGCGCTCGCCGCGGTCGGCTACGCCCGCTGGCGCGAGGAGGCGCGGGCGGCCCGGGCCGCGGGACGGCTCGTGGGCACCGGCTGCGCGGTCATCCTGGAGAAGGCCGGGCTCGGCTACGACAGCGCGGTCGTCGACATCGGCGTGACCGGCGCGGTGCGGGTCGCGATGGGCGGCGCCAACGTCGGGCAGGGCATCGAGACCGTGATGGCGCAGATCGCCGCCGACGAACTCGGCGTGCCGCCGGCCGCGGTGCGGGTCGTGCTCTCCGACACCGACGTCCTGCCCGACGGCGGCGGCACCTTCGGCAGCCGCTCCACGGTCGTCGGCGGCGAGGCCGTGCGCCGCGCGGCGGCGGCGGTGCGCGAGAAGGCGGTCCGGGTGGCCGCGGGCCTGCTGGAGGTCCCGCCGCACTCCGTGCACCCCGTGCCCGGCGGGCTCGGCTCGAGCGACTGCGCGGCCGAGATCGGCTGGCCCGCGCTGGCCGCGGCGGCCTTCACCCCGCGGTGGATCCGCACCGGCGAGGAGGTCGGCCTGATCGGCCGGGCGACGTACGCCGCGGACGGCATGACGTACCCCTACGGCGCCCACTTCGCGCAGGCCGAGGTCGACCCGGGCACCGGCGCGGTGCGGCTGCTGCGGTACGCGATGACCTACGAGATCGGGCGCGCGGTGCACCCCGAGGCGGTGCGCGGCCAGCTCGTCGGCGGCGCCGTCCAGGGGATCGGCGGCGCGCTGTCCGAGGAGTTCCGCTACGACGCGCGCGGCCGCCCGCTGTCCCTGACCCTGGACGACTACCTGTGGCCGCGCGCCGCCGATCTCCCCGAGATCCAGGTGGAGATCTACGAGGACGCACCCGCCCCGGGCAACCCACTGGGCCTGCGCGGAGCCGGCGAGGGGGGCACCGCGGGCAGCGGGGCCGTCGTCGCGGGCGCCGTACGGGACGCCCTGGGACTGCCCGGCGACGTCGGCGCCCTCCCGCTGCACCCCGCGCGGGTGCGCTCCCTGATGTCCCACCCCCTGATGTCCCACCCCTGATGTCCCCGCACCACCCACCCCGCACCACGACTCGAAGGAGGAGCTGTGACAGCGAACCAAGCGGTTCTCGACTGGCTCAATACCGAACCCGACTGGGACGCACCGGGCGAGGTCCCGGGCGCCCCGGTCTCCGACGGCCCTGTCTCCGTGGACGTGACCGCACCCTCGGCGGCCACGCTCGCGGCAGCGACGGCGGCCGAGCGGATGGAACTGGTCACCGACTACGTGCGCCGGGAGGTCGCCCGTTCCGTGGGCGTCACCCCGGCCGCGCTGGACACCGAGCGGACGCTGGTCAGCGTGGGCATCGGCTCGATGCTGGGGCTGGAGCTCCAGTACCGGCTGAAGTCCTCGCTCGGCGTCGCGCCCGAACTGACGGAGCTGCTCATGGCCAAGGACACGCACGCGCTGGCGGCCATGGTCGTCGCGCTGCTCGGGTCCGGCGGATGACCGCGAAGCTGGCGCCGCCGGCCGGCGCTGATGTCTGGTTGCTGCGGCAGCCGAAGCCGGACGACATCACCGGCGTGCTGGAGATGACCGAACTGGACGAGAACGAACTCCAGCGGGCCCGCGCCTGTCGCCGCCAGTCCGGCGGCTACCTGTACGCGGCGGCGCACATCGCGCTGCGCCGGGTACTCGCCACGTACGTGGGAGAGCCGGCCGGGTCGCTGGAGTTCGGCCGCGGTCCCTGCCCGTGCTGCGACAAGCAGCACGGGCGGCCGATCCTCCTGCGACCCGCCTCCGACCTGCACTTCTCGCTGTCGCACAGCAGCGGGATCGTGCTGATCGGGGTGGCTTCCGTACCGATCGGCGTCGACGTCGAGAAGGTACCGACGGCCGAGACGGCCCGGGTGTGCACCGCCGCGTTGCACGCGGACGAGCGCGCCGAGCTGGCCGAGGTCCCGGAATGCGCGGGCACCTCCGCCTTCGGGCGGCTGTGGACCCGCAAGGAGGCCTACCTCAAGGGGCTGGGCACCGGCCTCGGCCGGGACCTGTCCCTGGACTACCTGGGGTGGGAGACCGATCGGCACCCGAAGGGCTGGTCCGTGGTCGACGTACCGGCGGGCCCCCGCCACACGGCGGCGGCCGCGATCGGCTACGACGGCGCCCCGGCGGGCCCGGTGACCCTGCGCTGGCTCCCGATGGAGAGCCTGTTCAGCGGTACCCGGGCCAACCTGGCGAACCGCGACTCGGTCCTCGCGGAGCTGGCCGCCTGAGCCCGCCCCGCCTGCGGGCCGCGCACACGCGTCCCCCGACCGGGAAGCCGTCCCGGCCGGGGGATCCGTGCGCCCGGCCCGTCCCAGGAGCCCCGCCCCCTCGTGCTCGGGGGGCGGGGCTCCTGCTCGTGGGGCCGCTCCCGGGGGCGCGCGGAGGTGACAAAGTCGTTGCGGGGGTGCCGGGGGGTCGCAAAACATAGAGAACACTCGCTATTCTTTATTTCGCTGGCCAACCGACCCGACCCGCCTCGCCGGAGGGAGCTGCCCGCCATGCCGACCGCCGACTTACTCGCCCGGCGTCTCTTCCACTGCCTGCCCCGCACCGATCAGCGCCGTTGGGCCGGTGCCTACCTGTCCGGGCTGCTGGGTACGCCCGGAAAGAAGTCCGTGCGGAACATGGCACGGTCCACCGCCGCGCTCGGAGCCGCCTCGCAGTCGCTGCACCAGGTCGTCAACGCCAGTACCTGGGACTGGAATCCGGTCCGTCGGGAGCTGGCCGCCTGGTGCGGGGAGCAGGCCGGGGTGCGGGCGCTGCGCATGGTGCCCGTGGTCATTCCCAAGCGCGGGCAGTGCTCCGCCGGAGTGCACCGCCGCTTCGACCCCGCGGGCGGCCGCACCCTGAGCTGCCAGCTCGCGCTCGGGCTCTTCCTCGTCACCGACCACGGCAGCGTTCCGGTCGACTGGCGGCTGGTGCTGCCCGGCCGCTGGAGCGAGGACGACGAGCTGTGCGAGCGGGCCCGGATACCGGCCGCCGCCCGCACCTCCCCGGCCGCCCCCGCCGCCCACCCCGGGCTCGGCCTCGACCAGGCCGCCGAGGCCGCCGCCGCGCACGCGGCCGCCGCCGGCGTGCCCGTCGTCGCCGAGGCCGCCACCGAGGCGCCCCTCGACGCGGTGCGGCTCATCGCCGGCCTCGCCGGACGCAGCCTGGGCTTCGCCGTCTCCGTACCGCTCGGCACGCCCGTCCTGTGCGGTCCGCCCGGCGACCGCGCGCCCCACACCACCACCGTCGCCCGGCTTGCCGCCCGCCTCGGCCCCGCCTCCTCCCCGCTCGCGGGCGGGCGGCTGCGCCGGGCGCCCGCGCTCATCCGCGTCCCCGGGGTGGCCCGACCGCTGGCGCTGCTCACCGAATGGGACCCGGCCACCCCGGAACGGCCGGTGAAGCACTGGATCGCCGACCCCGACGGCCGCACCCTGGCCGCCACCCGGTTCTCCCTGTCGGCCGCCGCCTCGCTGTCGCTGGCCACCTCGATGGACGTGCTGGAGGAGTGCGGACTGCTCGACTTCGAGGGGCGCTCCTTCCCCGGGTGGCACCGGCACATGACCCTCGTCTCGGCCGCCGCCGCCCACCGCCTGCTGGGCGGACCGCAGCGCGCGGCCGCCCGCCCCGTGCGGACCCCCGCCCCCGAGCCCGCCCCCACCCGCGTGCCCACCCGCGTCGCCGCCCAAGTCCGCACCCGGGCCCACGCGTTCAGCGGCTGACCGTGCTCCGCGCCCCGTGCCCGAGGATGCCACCCAAGGAGTCGAAATGACCGTCGATACGGCGGCAGCCCCCGTCCGCGCGATCAAGCTGCCCGCCCTCACCACCCTGCCCGTCGTCACGGCGCTGCCCGTCGTCACCGCGCTGCGCCCGATCACGCTGCCCGCCCCGGCCTCGGCCCTGATGACCGGCTGCGTGCCCGTGCACGCGCTGCTGGACGCCGAGTCCCCGCGGCTGGCCGGGGTGGACCAGGACCACGTACGGCTGCTCGCGGGCCTGGAGACGGAGCTGCCGCCGATCGTCGTCCACCGCTCCACCCTGCGGGTGATAGACGGCATGCACCGGCTCCACGCGGCCCGGCTGCGCGGCCGCGAGTCCATCGCCGTCCGCTGGTTCGACGGCACCCGCCCCGAGGCCTTCCTGCTGGCCGTCGAGGCGAACAACCGGCACGGGCTGCCGCTGACCCTCTCCGACCGCCGCGAGTCCGCCCGCCGCATCCTGCGCGCCTGGCCCGAATGGTCGGACCGGGCGGTCGCCGCCAAGGTCGGGCTGTCCGGCAAGACGGTCGGCGTGCTGCGCCGCACCGCCGCCGAGAACGGCGAGGCCGCGGCCCCCGGGGAGCTGCCCGCCGCCCGGGTCGGCTGCGACGGCCGGGCCCGCCCGCTCAACGCCACCGAGGGCCGGCTGCGGGCCATGGACTACCTCGCGGTCCGCCCCGAGGCCTCCTTGCGCGAGATCGCCCGCTCCGCCGGGATATCGGTGGAGACCGCCCGGGACGTGCGCGACCGGCTCGGCCGCGGCGAGGGCCCCCTGCCCGGCAGCGGCGCGGGGGCGCGTACGGGCGCCGCGGGAGCGCGCGGCCCCGGCGGACGTACGGGCGTACGGGCCCCCGCGCCGGACGGCGAGGGCGCCGCCCGCCGCCCCGACCGCGCCGCCCTCGACCTCCCCCTCGTCCTGGACTCCCTCAAACGCGACCCCACGCTCAAGTACAGCGACGAGGGCCGCGCGATGATCCGCTGGCTGGAGGCCCGGATGATCCGCGAGGGCGAGAGCGGAGTGGTGCTGCGCGCCCCCGACCACCAGGCCCCCAAGATCGCCGCCATGGCCCGCGCCTGCGCCGCGCATTGGGCCGAGATAGCCGCGGAACTGGAACACCGCGGCGCGAGGTCGGCCACCGAAGAGAACTGAACAACCGCTGAGAGAAGATGAGTTGACACGATGACTACCACCGCGAACACCACCGCCGCGACGAACGCGAAGAATCCGTGGGCCGCGCTGGCGGCCCTCTGTGTCGGCTTCTTCCTGATCATGATGGACACGACGATCGTGACCGTCGCGATCCCCGGCATCATGAGCGGCCTGGACGCCGACCTGAACCAGATCACCTGGGTGCACAGCGTCTACCTGCTCACCTACGCCGTGCCCCTGCTCGTCGCCGGACGGCTCGGCGACCGCTTCGGCCGCAAGCCCGTCTTCCTCACCGGCATGGCCGTCTTCACCGCCGCCTCCCTCTGGTGCGGGCTCTCCACCAGCGCGGACATGCTGATGGCCGCCCGCGCCGTACAGGGCGTCGGGGCCGCGCTGATGGCCCCGCAGACCATGGCCTTCGTGACCACGCTCTTCCCGCCCAACCGGCGCGGCGCGGCCCTCGGCATCTGGGGCGCCGTCGCGGGCCTGGCCACCACGGTGGGCCCGCTGCTCGGCGGATTCCTCGTCGGCTCCGCGGGCTGGCAGTGGATCTTCCTGGTCAACGTGCCGATCGGCCTCGCCGGGCTCGCCATGACCGCCAGGCTCGTCCCCGGCGGGCAGCCCCGCAACCACCGCCGCTTCGACCTGCTCGGCACCCTGCTCTCCGGACTCGGCCTGTTCGCCCTCGTGTTCGGCCTCCAGAACGGCCAGCACTACGACTGGGGCACCGTCGCCGGACCGGTCACCGTGCCGATGGTCATCGCCGCCGGCGTGGCGCTGCTCGTCGTCTTCGTGCTCTGGCAGCGCTTCAACCCGCGCGAGCCGCTGATGCCGCTCTCCCTCTTCCGGCGCCGCCACTTCTCCACCGCCGCCTTCGCCGCGGCCGCCATCGGCTTCGCCGTCACCGGCCTCTACCTGCCGCTCACCCTCTACATGCAGGCGGTCATGGAACTCTCCCCGCAGCAGGCCGGGCTGCTCATGGTGCCCGTCGCCGTCTCCAGCGGGCTGGCCGGACCACTGGCCGGCACCCTCTCCGACCGGGTCCCCGGCAAATGGGTGGTCCTCGCCGGATTCCTGGTCTTCGCGGCGGGGCTGGGCATGATCGTGCTGGCGATGCGCCCCGAGGGCGGGGTCTGGCAGCTCGCCGGCGCGCTCTTCTTCGCCGGGATCGGTACGGGCGCCGCCTTCGCGCCCATGGCCAATGTGGCCACCGGCTCGCTGCCCGTCACGGAGATCGGTGCGGGGGCCGGGATGTACAACTCGATCCGCCAGGTCGGCTGCGTCATCGGCGCCGCCGCCGTCGGCGTGCTGATGCAGGCGCAGCTGTCCTCCCGCCTCGCCACCGAGACCCTCGCCGAGAACGCCACCGCCGCCGAACGCCACGCGTTCCACGAGGGGTTGGCGCAGGCGTCGGGAACGACCCTGCTGCTCCCCGTGGTAGTCCTGCTCGTGGGAGCGCTCGCCTGCCTGCTCATGCCGTCCGGAAAGTCCGCGCACGCGAACGAACCCGCCGCGAAGCCGCTGGACGCCCCGAATTCCGACCTCCAAAAGGTCGGCTGAACCACCGCAACGCGTGCCATCGAAAGGAATAGTCCTGATGTCCCATGACAACACCCCGATCGACTTCACCTCCCTTACGGATTCGGTGACCGGACCGGTATTCACCCCCGGGCAGGAGGGCTACGAGGAGGAACTCACCGGATTCCAGACCGGATACCGGCACGACCCCGCAGCCGTGCTCGGCGCGGCCGACGCCGAGGACGTCCGCCTCGCGGTCGCCTTCGCCGCCGAGCACGGGATCGCCGTCTCCGTCCAGGCCACCGGGCACGGCGTCACCGTCCTGGACCGCGGCGGCCTCGTCATCAGCACCCGGCGCCTGACGGAGGTCACCGTCGACCCCGCGGCGCGCACCGCCCGCATCGGGGCCGGCGCCCGCTGGGAGCAGGTCGTCGAGCGGACGGCCCCGCACGGGCTGGCCCCGCTCAGCGGTTCCGCCGGGCACGTCGGCGTGGTCGGGTACACCCTCGCGGGCGGACTCGGGCTGCTGGCACGCGAGTTCGGCTACGCCGCCGACCTGGTCGAGGCCGTCGAGGTGGTCACCGCCGACGGGCGGGCCCGCCGGGTCACCGCCGACAGCGACCCCGACCTCTTCTGGGCGCTGCGCGGGGGCCGGGACAACTTCGGCATCGTCACCGCCCTGGAGATCTCGCTGCTGCCGGTCGCCACGGTCTACGGCGGCGGCATGTACTTCGACGCCGCGCGGGCCGACCTGGTCCTGGAGCAGTTCCGGAGCTGGACCGCGACCGCCCCCGAGAGCGTCACCGCCTCCCTCGGCATGATCGAGTACCCGCCGATCCCGGTGTTCCCCGAGCCGCTGCGCGGCCGCCACGTCGTGCACGTCCGCTTCGCCACCACCGACCTGGCCGCGGGCCCCGAACTGGTCGCCCCCTGGCGCGCGTTCGGCGCCGAGATCATCCACGAGCACCTCGGTGAGCTGGCCTACCCCGAGGTCGGCTCGATCTATGCCGAGCCGACCTTCTCGCACGCCTACGACGGCAACAGCGTCCTGCTGAGCGAGCTGACCCCCGAGGTCCTGGAGGCCGTGCGCACCCTGGCCGGGCCCGGATCGCCGGTGGACTGCATCGTCGACCTGCGCCACATGGGCGGGGCCCTGGCGCGCCAGCCCGCCGTGCCCAACGCGGTGCCCTTCCGCGAGGCCGCCTACATCCTGCGCGTCCTGTCCGGCTCGGACGAGGCGCCGCTGGCGGAGATCCGCGCCGCGCACGCGGCCCTGGACGAGGCCGTCGCGCCCTGGACCCTGGGCCGCTCGCTGAACTTCGTCTACGGCGAGCGCACCGCCGACGCCTACGCGGGCGAGCTGTACGACCCGGCCACCCGGGCCCGGCTGGCCAAGCTCAAGGCCGTCTACGACCCGGCCAACCTCTTCCGCACCAACTTGAACATCGAGCCCGCCGCGTAGCGCGCGCCCGGCGCAGCGACAGCGCCCCGGGACCGGATCGATCCGGTCCCGGGGCGCTGTCGCGCGTGCGCGGGGTCAGGCGGCGGGGGAGCCGAGGCCCACGCGGTTGCCCGCGGGGTCGCGCACGTACGCCACGCGCTCGCCCCACGGGGTGTTCTCCGGCTCCTGGACCACCGGGGCGCCGGCGGCCCGCAGGGCGTCCACGGTGACGTCGACGGCCTCCACGAAGACGAACAGGTCCACCCCGCCCGCCGGCAGGTCGACGGCCTTGTCGTCCCGGCTCACCGCCAGCTCCGCGTCGTCACGGCGCAGGGCGACGAAGTCCGGTTCGCCCTGCGCCGGGTGGCGGTGCCCGGCCCGGAAGCCGAGCCGCTCGTAGAAGGCGGCGGTGGCCCCCACCCGGCGGGCGCGCAGCACGGGGAAGGCGCGCCGCACCACGGCGGGGGCGGCGGGGCGGGCGGGGGTGATGGGGAGCGAGGAGTGCGCCCCGCTCACGCCGCGGACCCGTCGGCGCCGCGGTCGGCGTACAGCTTCCACACCGGCAGCCGGGTGCGGCCCTTCTCGTCCAGCTCGGGGCGCCGGCCGGTGCGCTCGAAGAACTTCTCCATGCCGACCGCGACGCCCGCGTACTCCGACAGCTCCAGCAGGGTGATGGTCCAGCCCGCCGCCGTCAGCGTCGCGCGCAGCTCCTCCTCCGACACCGACAGCGGCGCGGGCATGCCACCGGGCACGTCGGCGAAGCACAGCACGCTCAGCCGCGCCCCGGGGCGGGTGACCCGGTGCAGGGCGGCCGCGTACAGGGGGCGGGCGGGCGCCGGCAGGGTGTGGAAGAGGGCGCTGTCCAGGACGGAGTCGAAGCGGCCCTCGTAGCCGGTCAGCGCGGTCGCGTCGGCGACGGCGAACTCGATGTCGAGGTCGCCGGCCCGGGCGCGGGCCTGCTCGATGGCGGCGGAGGCGGCGTCGACGGCGGTGACCTTGTAGCCGCGGCCGGCCAGGAAGACGGCGTTGTCGCCGGGGCCGCAGCCCACGTCGAGGACCTCGCCGCCGAAACGGCCCAGGCGCTCCAGCTCGACCACGTCGGGCTGGGCCTCGCCGATGTCCCACGGGACGACCTTGATGGCGGCCCCTTCGAGCAGTTCGCCGCCCGTGTAGACGGCGTTGAAGTCGGCGGCGGCGTAGTCGTAAGTCTGTTCCGTGGCGCTCACGCGAATCTCCTTGCGGTGAATTCGATCTCGGGGATCCGTAGGTGCGGGATTCACGGCAGTATCACCCGCCAACTCCCGTGTCCGAAACGGTGGTTGCCGTCCGAGTGGGGTGTCTGCGGATGTCCGTCCGCGTCCGTCCGAGGAAATTCCGCACTTGGACGGGGTGTCCGAATTCCTTTCATGGACAGGCCGCGGCGCGTCGGGATGAATGGAGCACAAGCCTCACCGACGGGTTAAGGAGCCGCAGTGACTTCCGCAGTGACAGGAAAGGTCTGGTTCATCACCGGGACGTCCCGGGGCTTCGGCCGGGTCTGGGCCGAGGCCGCCCTCGAACGGGGCGACAAGGTCGCCGCCACCGCCCGCGACCTCGCCTCCCTCGACCCCCTCGTCGAGGCGTACGGCGAGGCGGTCCTGCCCCTGCGGCTCGACATCCGCGACCGGGACGCGGCCTTCGCGGCCGTCGCCGCCGCCCACGCCCACTTCGGCCGGATCGACGTGGTCGTGAACAACGCGGGCTACGGACTCTTCGGCGCGGTCGAGGACATCACCGAGGAGCAGGCCCGCGAGCAGCTCGACACCAACCTCTTCGGCACGCTGTGGGTGACCCAGGCCGTCCTGCCGGTCCTGCGGGCCCAGGGCAGCGGCCACATCCTCCAGATGTCCAGCATCGCCGGACTCGCCTCCTGGCCGATGCTCGGCCTCTACCACGCCTCCAAGTGGGCGATCGAGGGCCTGAGCGACTCCCTCGCCCAGGAGGTGGGCCGCTTCGGCATCCACGTCACCCTGGTCGAGCCGGGCCCGTACAAGACCGACTGGCGCGGGAGTTCGGCCGTCTGGGCCGAGCCCTCCGAGGCGTACGCCGACTTCGCCAAGGCCCCTTCGGCGGGCTCCGCCCCCGGCGACCCGGCCGCCACGGCCGGCCCCGTCCTGGAGCTGGTCGACCACCCGGACCCGCCGCTGCGCGTCCTGCTCGGCGCGACCGTGCTGGACACGATCACCACCGCCTACGAGGAGCGCCTCTCCGGGTGGAAGCAGTGGGACGCCCTCGCCCGCGCCGCCCAGGGCAACTGAGCCCCCCCATACGACACAGCCCGACACCGAGCCAGAACCCTCGAAGGGAAGAAGACCGTGCAGAGTGAAGCCGTGAACGGCGTGGCCCCGGGCCGCGAGGAGCTGGTGGCCCGGGCGGCCGCACTGCGCGCGGGCCTGTGGGAGGACGCACCGCAGAGCGACGCCGCGCGGCGGCTGACCGGGCGCAGCATCGACGCGGTCACCGACGCGGGCCTGATGCGGCTCATGACCCCGCAGCGCCTGGGCGGCTACGAGGCCGACATCCGCACCCTGCTGGAGGTCGCCACCGAGGTGGGCCGCGGCTGCGGCTCCACCGCCTGGATCACCGGCGTGCTGAACGCGGGCAACTTCGTCGCCTCCCTCTTCCCCCGCCAGGTCCAGGACGAGGTGTGGAGCCTGAACCCGGACGCCCGCACCGCCCTCGTGCTCGGGATGCCCGCCCGCGGGATCGAGAGCGCCGACGGCGGGGTGCTGGTCACCGGCGAGTGGGCCTACGTCTCCGGTTCGCTGCACGCCGACTGGGTGGGCGTACTGATCGCCGTACCGGTCCCCGGGTCCGACCCGGTCGTCCACTTCGCGCTGATGCGGGCCGACGAGGTCGAGATCAAGGACACCTGGCACTTCGCCGGGATGCGCGGCACCGGCAGCAACACCGTCGTCGCCTCCGGGGTCTTCGTGCCCGAGCGCCGCCTGCTGCCCTACCTGCCGCTGCTCAACGGCGAGACCGACGGGCTGGTCGACCCCGCCCACCGCTACCGCAACAGCCTGGTCGGGCTCTTCTCCATCGGCCTGCTCGGCTCGCTCCTCGGCGGGGCCACCGCCGCCTTCGACTTCGTCCGCGAGTCGGCCCCCAAGCGGCCCGCCGCCGGGTCCCGCTACCCGAACCAGGCCGAGTCGCCCTCGCTCCAGCTGGACCTGGCCGAAGCCGCCACGAAGATCGAGACGGCGAAGCTGCTGGCCGCCAAGGTCGCCGACGCGGCCGACGCGGCGGCGTACGCGGGGGAGTTCGCGGACGTCCTGGTCCGGGCCGCCGCCCGGCAGTACTCCACGCAGGTCGCCCAGCTCTGTCGGGAGGCCGTGGACGTGCTGATGACGGCGTACGGCTCCTCCGCCTTCAACGAGGCCAACCCGCTCCAGCGGATCTGGCGCGACGTGAACGTCGGCAGCCGCCACGCGGGCTTCGGCATGGGCATCCCGCAGCAGCTCTACGGCCGGGCCCTGGTCGGCCGCGACCCGCGCGAGATCAGCCTGCTGGTCTGACCGCCGCCGCCCTCCTCCCACCGGAAAGGAACACCGTGTCTTTCGAGCAGACGGCAGACGAGCAGACGACGGACGAGCGGACGACGGACGAGCAGGCGGTCCGCGAGCACAACCGGAGCATCGTCGAGCAGTACATGAACACCCGCGGCGAGGACCGCCTGCGCCGCCACCTCCTCTTCACCGAGGACGGCGTCGGCGGCCTGTGGACCAACGAGACCGGCAACCCGATCACCATCACCGGCCGCGACCGGCTCGGCGAGCACGCGGTGTGGTCCCTGCGCTGCTTCCCCGACTGGGCCTGGACGGACGTCGAGATCTTCTCCACCCAGGACCCGAACCGCTTCTGGGTCGAATGCCGGGGCGAAGGAAAGATCGTCTACCCCGGATATCCCGTCGGTCACTACACCAATCACTTCATCCACTCCTTCCTCTTCGAGGACGGAAAGATCAAGCAGCAGCGCGAGTTCATGAACCCCTGCCAGCAGTTCCGCGCCCTCGGGATCGACGTCCCGCAGGTACGGCGCGAAGGAATCCCCACGTAGTAAGGAGATGCCCGATGCCCGGCCTGCCCCCCGTCGAGTCCTATCCGCTGCCCACCGCCGCGGAACTGCCCGCCAACACCGTTTCCTGGACCCCTGACCCCGGCCGGGCCGTGCTGCTCGTCCACGACATGCAGCGCTACTTCCTGGCCGCCCTGCCCGACCCGCTGCGCGCCGACCTCGTGCACAACGCCTCGCAGCTCCGCAAGCGCGCCGCCGCCCTGGACGTCCCCGTCGCCTACACGGCGCAGCCCGGCCGGATGTCCGACGAACAGCGCGGCCTGCTCAAGGACTTCTGGGGTCCGGGCATGCGGACCGGGGACGCGGACCGCGAGGTGGTCGCCGAGCTGGCGCCCGACACCGAGGACTGGGTCTTCACCAAGTGGCGCTACAGCGCCTTCTTCCGCTCCGGCCTGCTGGAGCGGATGCGCGCCGCGGGCCGCGACCAGCTGATCCTGTGCGGGGTCTACGCCCACATCGGGGTGCTCGCCACCGCCATGGACGCCTTCAGCAACGACATCCAGCCCTTCCTCGTCGCCGACGCCGTCGCCGACTTCTCCGCCCTCGAACACGCCCGCGCACTGGAGTACGTCGCCCAGCGCTGCGGCCGGGTCATATCCGCCGGGGAGGTCTTCGCGTGAACAGAGACCTGCTCGCCCGGATCCTGGCCGGAGACGTCCGCGACTTCGCCCTGCTGCACCGGCCCGAGCTCGCCCCCGACGCCGTCGAGGTGCTCGCCGGCGCCGTGCACACCCCGGCCGCGCTGGCCGACGTACCGCTGGACGCCGACCAGGTGCTCGTGGTCGTGCCCTACCGCCAGCTCGCCGAGCGCGGGTTCGCCGCGCCCGACGACGGCGCCCCGCTGCTCGCGATGACCGTCACCGAACGCCAGACGGTCCCGCTCGCCGCGCTGCCCGACCGGATCGCCGACCAGCCGGTGCGCCTGACCGGCGGCGGCTTCGACGTCGACGACGACCAGTACGCGCAGACCGTGCGGCGGATCATCGCCGACGAGATCGGCACCGGCGCCGGCTCCAACTTCGTCATCAAGCGCAGCTACACCGCGCGCATCGAGGACCACGCCCCGCGGCGCACCGCGCCCGCCCTCTTCCGCCGGCTGCTCGAACGCGAACAGGGCGCCTACTGGACCTTCGCCATCCACACCGGCGGCCGGACCTTCGTCGGCGCCACCCCCGAACGGCACGTCTCCCTCGCCGGCGGCACCGCCGTCATGAACCCCATCAGCGGCACCTACCGCTACCCGCCCACCGGGCCCACCCTCGACGGGGTCACCCGCTTCCTCGCCGACCGCAAGGAAGCCGACGAGCTGTACATGGTCGTCGACGAGGAACTGAAGATGATGGCCCGGATCTGCGCCGACGGCGGCCGGGTCACCGGGCCCCACCTCAAGGAGATGGCCCGCCTCGCGCACACCGAGTACTTCATCGAGGGCACCACGGAGCGCGACGTGCGGGAGATCCTGCACGAGACGATGTTCGCGCCGACCGTCACCGGCAGCCCCCTGGAGAGCGCGGCCCGGGTGATCCGGCGCCACGAGCCCGAGGGCCGCGGCTACTACGGCGGCATCGCCGCCCTCATCGGCCGCGACCCCGCGGGCGGGCGCACCCTGGACTCCGCGATCCTGATCCGCACCGCCGACATCGACGCGGACGGCCGGATGCGGATCGGCGTCGGCGCCACACTGGTGCGCCACTCCGACCCCGAGTCGGAGGTCGCCGAGACCCGCGCCAAGGCCGCCGGACTGCTCAGCGCCCTGGAATCCGGCACCTCCGTGCGCTTCGCCGCGCACCCCGAGGTGCGGGCGGCGCTGGCGGCCCGCAACACCGGGATCGCCTCCTTCTGGTTGCGCGGCTGCGCCGAGCGCGGCGACCGCGGGGCGTGGGAGCCGCGACTGGCCGGGCTGCGCGCGCTGGTCGTCGACGCGGAGGACACCTTCACCGCGATGATCGGCCAGCAGCTCGCCTCGCTCGGCCTGGAGGTGACCGTCCGCCGCTTCGACCAGCCCTACGACGCGGCCGCCCACGACCTGGTCGTCCTCGGCCCGGGCCCCGGCGACCCGCGCGACGGCGCCGACCCGCGGATCGTGCACCTGAACGCGCTCGCCGGACAACTCCTGGAGCAGGGGCGCCCGTTCATCGCGGTCTGCCTCAGCCACCAGGTGCTCAGCCTGCGCCTCGGCCTCCCCCTGGTCCGCCGCGCCACCCCCAACCAGGGCGTGCAGCGGCAGATCGACCTCTTCGGCACGACGGAGCGGGTCGGCTTCTACAACACGTACGCCGCCCAGAGCACCGAGGACGAGATCGACGCGGGTGACCTCGGCATCGTCGAGGTCAGCCGCGACCCGCACACCCGCGAGGTGCACGCCCTGCGCGGAGCGCGCTTCGCCTCCATGCAGTTCCACGCCGAATCGGTGCTCACCGTCGACGGCCCCCGGATCCTCGGGCAGGCCCTGCTGCGGTCCCTGGGGTCGCTGGAGGTGGCGGCCCGATGAGGGTGGACATCGCCTGGTGGGAGCTGGCCGGGACCGGCGCGAGCATCGACTCGCTGCGCGAGCACCTGCGCGAGGAGGCCGTGGACGCCTGGGTCGACGTGCCCGGGCTGGTCCTCAAGCTCTGGGTCGCCGACCGGCCCGGCAACCGGTGGGGGGCCGTGATGCTCTGGACCGAGCGTCCCCCCACCGACACCCTGCCCGCCAACCGGGCCGCCGAGCTGATCGGCGGCCCGCCCACGCACCGCTCGCGGTTCGAGGTCGAAGCCGCGGTGGAGGGCGTACACCCCCTCGTCACCCTCCACGGGCTCGGCGCCGCTTTCGCCGACGCCACCTCACTCAGTCAGGGAGCGCTTCCCCATGCATGACTACATGGTCGTGGATGCCTTCGCGCGCAACCCGCTCGAAGGCAACCCCGTGGCCGTCTTCTTCGGCAGCGAGGACCTCACCTCGGACCGGATGCAGGCCATCGCCCGGGAGATGAACCTCTCCGAGGTCACCTTCGTCCTGCCGCCCGAGGCCGACGAGGCCGACGCCCGGATCCGGATCTTCACCCCGGTCAACGAACTGCCCTTCGCGGGACACCCGATGCTCGGCACCGCCGTCGCGCTGGGCCTGTCCCGCAAGGCGCTCGGGGTCGGCCGCAAGGAGGAGAGGCTGCGGCTGGAGACCGGCATGGGAGTGATCCCCTTCGACGTCGGCATGGACAACGGGGACGGCTCGGTCATCGTCCAGATGCGCCAGCCGCACCCGAGCTGGGAAGCGTACGAGTACGCCGAGGAGCTGCTGGAAGCCCTCGGGATCGACAAGTCCATCGCCCCGGTGGAGATCTACCACAACGGCCCGCGGCACGTGTTCGTCGGCCTGGAGAGCATCGAGGCGCTGTCCGCCGTCCAGCCCGACCACCGGGCGCTGTCCCGCTTCCCCGACATGGCGGCGAACTGCTTCGCCGGCGCGGGGGAGGAGTGGCGCACCCGGATGTTCTCCCCGGCCTACGGGGTGGTGGAGGACGCGGCGACCGGTTCGGCCGCGGGCCCGCTGGCCATCCACCTGGCCCGGCACGGGCTGGCCCCGTACGGACAGCGCATCAAGATCACGCAGGGGGTCGAGATGGGCCGTCCGTCACGGATGTGCGCCACCGCGCACGGCATGGCGGACCGGGTCAACGGCGTGCGGGTGGGCGGCTACGGCACGGTCATCGCCCGCGGAACCATCTACGTCTAGGGAGCAGCAGCGGCCATGAGCACTTCGACGAGCCCCGCCGTCCGGGCGGGCCTGGACACCAGCAAGTACGAGTCCCTGACCGGCGCCACCGACCTGCCCTTCCCCGAGTACGACGCCCCGCCCGCCGAACCCCTCGCCCTGGCCCGCCAGTGGATCGCCGAAGCCGTCCGGCGCGGGGTCCGCGAACCCCGCTCGCTGGCCCTGGCCACCGCCACCCGGATGGGCCACGCCTCCAACCGGATCGTCACCATCGCCCGGGAGACCGAGCGCGGCTTCGTCTTCACCACCCACAGCACCAGCCGCAAGGGCCGCGAACTCGCCGACAACTGCTGGGCGTCCGGCGTCCTGTACTGGCGCGAGACCGGCCAGCAGCTCATCCTCTCCGGCCCGGTCACCGCCCTGTCGGCGGCCGAATCGGACGAGCTGTGGGCGGCCCGCCCCACCCCGCTGCACTCGATGACCACCGTCTCCCACCAGAGCGACCCGGCCGCCGACCTGGACGCCCTGCGCGAGCGGGCCTGGGAACTGGCCGAGGGCGGGGGGCCGCTGCCCCGCCCCGACCGGTTCACCGGCTACCTGCTGGAGCCCGCCGAGGTCGAGTTCTGGAACGCCGCCTCCGACCGGCTGCACCGCCGGCTCTCCTACACCCGCCTCGGCTGCGACTGGCACACCAGCCGCCTCCAGCCCTGACCGGCCCCGCACCGACCCGCACCGACCCGAAGAGACCCGACCCGAAGAGACCCGACCGGAAAGGAAGGACCGTGCGATGGAGCGCTCCCAGCTCACCGGCACGATGGCCCGCGTACCCGGCCCGGTGACGGTGGTGACCACGATCGACGGCGACGGCGAACGCTGGGGCTTCACCGCCAGCTCGTTCAGCTCCGTCTCCCTCGACCCGCCGCTCGTCTCGGTCTGTCTGGACAAGGGCGCCAGCACGCACGCCGCCTTCGCCACCGCGCGGCACTTCCTGATCAACGTCCTCACCGAGGAACAGCACGCGGTCGCCCGCCGCTTCGCCACCTCCGGCATCGACCGCTTCGCCGCCGGGGACATGGAGACCTGCGAGCTCGGCCTGCCCGGCCTGCAGACGGCCGGCGTCCGCGTCGCCTGCTCCATGCACTCGGCCGTCGACGCGGGGGACCACACCATCCTCCTCGGCTGCGTCGAGGAGACGTACACGAGCGACCGCACCCCGCTCGTCTACTACAACCGCGCCTTCGCCCGGCCCACGCCCAACGCGTCCCGGGCCGAGCAGGACTTCAGCGCCTGCCACATCGCCGACTGGTGAACCTTCGAGCCGAGGAGACGTACGCCGTGACCACCGCAGCGCCCACCACCGCACCCGCCGCCGCGCCCACCGACCAGGGCCGCCTCGCCGTGAACGTCGCCGTCATCTACTACTCGGCCACCGGACACGTCACCGAGATCGCCCGGGAGATCGCCGAGACCGCCGAGAAGGCGGGCGCCGAGGTCCGCCTGCGCAAGGTCGCCGAACTCGCCCAGCAGTCCGCGATCGACGCCAACCCGGTCTGGGCCCGGCACGCCGCCGAGACCGCGACCGTCCCGGTGGCCACCCCCGACGACCTGCTGTGGGCCGACGCGGTCCTCTTCGGCTCGCCCACCCGCTTCGGCAACGTCTCCGCCCAGCTCAAGCAGTTCCTCGACTCCCTCGGCCCGGCCTGGAGCAAGGGCCTGCTCGCCGACAAGGTCTACGGCGGCTTCACCTCCACCGCCAGCCCGCACGGCGGCCAGGAGTCCACCCTGCTGGCCCTGACCGCCTCCTTCCACCACTTCGGCGGCATCGTCGTCGCCCCCGGCTACACGCACCCCGACAAGTTCACCGACGGCAACCCCTACGGCACGGCCCACTGGTCCGGCGGCAAGGGATCCCGGCCCGTGGACGACACCACCCGCAACGCCGCCCGCGCCCAGGCCGAACGCGTCGTCCGCTTCGCCCGCGCCGTCAAGCACGCCTGACCGACCGCACCACCCGCCCCGTCCCACCCGCCCAGTCCGTCCGCACCCCGGAGCCCGGAGCCCGCCATGACCATCGCCACCATCGGCCCGCCGCACACCGAACGCGCCACCGACTACCGCACGCTCACCGACCTCCTCGCCGGGTCCGTCGCGCGCTTCCCGGAGCACACCGCGCTATCGGCCGACGGGATCTCGTACACCTACCGCCTCCTCGACGGCTGGGCGAACGCCATCGCCGACCTGCTCGTGCGCCGCGGCGTGGGCGGCGGGGACCGGGTGGCGCTGCGGCTGCCGCCGGGCGCCGCGGCCATCGCCGCGATGATCGGCGTGATGAAGGCGGGCGCCGCCTACGTGCCGCTCGACGTGCGCAACCCGCCCGCCCGCAACGAGTTCATCGTCTCCGACAGCGGGGTGGCCGCCTTCCTCGGCGACCCCGACGGCTGCCCCACCGGCGCCGTCCCCGTCATCTCCGAGGACGCCCTCACGGCCCTGCTCGACGGGCCCGTCGCGGCCCCGCCCGCCGGCCCCGGCCCGGACCCGCACGACATCGCCTACATCATCTACACCTCCGGGACCACCGGCCGGCCCAAGGGCGTCCTGGTCCCGCACGGCGCCGCGGCCGTCCTGCTGGCCAGCGCCGACGGGCCCTTCGCCTTCAACGAGCGCGACAGCTGGCTGCTCTTCCACTCCATCTCCTTCGACTTCTCCGTCTGGGAGATCTGGGGCCCGCTGTCCACCGGCGCCCGCGTCGTCGTGCTGCCCGCCGGGACCGCCCGCTCGCCCGAGGCGACCCTGCGCTTCATCCGTCAGGAGGGCATCACCGTCCTGAACCAGACGCCGACCGCCTTCGGCGCGCTCACCACCATCGTGCTGCGCGAGGACGCCACCCTGCCCGAACTGCGCTACGTCATCTTCGGCGGCGAGAAGCTGACCCCCGAGACCGTGCGCCCCTGGTCCAAGCGGTTCGGCCTCGCCCACCCGGCCCTGGTCAACATGTACGGGGTCACCGAGGCCGCCGTCCTCAGCACCTACCACCCGGTGACCGAGGAGGACCTCGACCGCGACGACCTCCCCGTCGGCATCCTGCTCTCCGGCAGCGCCCGCGTGGTCACCGAGGACGGCCGCGAAGCCGCCCCCGGCGAGGAGGGCGAGCTCTGGCTGGCCGGACCGCAGGTCGCCGACGGCTACCTCGGCCGCCCCGAACTGACCGCGGAACGCTTCCCGACCGTCGACGGCGTGCGCCACTACCGCAGCGGCGACCTCGTCAGCCGCCGCCACGACGGCCGCTTCGTCTACCGCGGCCGCGCCGACCTCCAGGTCAAGCTGCGCGGCCACCGCATCGAGCTCAGCGACATCGAACTCGCCGTCCAGGCCCACCCGCACGTCGCCGACGCCGTCGTCTGGGTGCACACCTTCAAGCCCGGCGACGACCGTCTCGCCTGCGCCTACGTCGTCGCCGAGGGCGCCGAGGACCCGCGCGCCCGCACCCTGCGGGCCCACGTCCGCGACCTCCTGCCGTCGTACATGCACCCGTCCGTCTACCAGGCGCTGCCGCTGGCCTACCTGCCGCGGACCGTCAACGGAAAGGTCAACCGGGCCGAGGTGGCCCGCATCTGGGAAGAGCAGAGGAGCCAATCCGCATGAGCATCCCCCAGCACCACACGACCACCGTCGCCCTGCCCGAAGAGGTCCGCGAGGCCACCCTCGCCTGGGTCGCCGAGCTCCTCGAGGAGCCCGACGTCACCCTGGAGGACACCTTCCTGGAGCTGGGCGGCCACTCCGCCCTCGCCCTCCAGCTCGGCCGCTACGCCCACGAGCGCTTCGGCATCGAGTACGACCTGCTGGTCCTCTTCGAGCGCCCGCTCGGCGAGGCCGCCGACGAACTGACCGAGCGGATCGTCCGGATCAGCGCCACCGACGCGGAAGCCGCCTGAGGCCGCCGTGGTCGACATCGGAATCGTCTCCTTCGGCTACGCGTTCGGGGAGGACCAGAGCGTCGCCGCCGCCGCGGCCGACTACGTCAGCGACCCCGAGCGCGTCGTCAAGTGGGGCTACCACACCTTCCACCGGGCCGCCGACGGGGTCACCGGCACCGACCTCTCGCGGGGCGCGGCCGAACAGGCCCTGTCCCGCGCCGGGATCACCGCCGACGCCCTCGACCTGGTCGTCGTGGCGATCACGGACATGCCCGAGTACTCCTACTGGGACAGCGCCTCCGCACTGGCCCGGGAGCTGAAGATCGGCCGCACCCAGACCCTGCTCCTGCAGGAAGGGTGCGGGTCCGGGGTCAACGGCCTCTTCTACGTCGCCTCCACCCTGGCCATGCAGCCCGAAGCCGAATACGCCCTCCTCGTCGTCGTCAACCGGGTCAGCGAGTTCCACCGCAACCGGATGAACGTCATCAACACCGTGCTGTCCGACGCGGCCGTGGCCGTCGTCGTCCGGCGCGGCCACGACGCCAACAAGTGGCTCGCCAGCGAGCAGTTCACCGACCCCGAGTACAGCGACCTGCTGCGCCTGGACTTCGGCGGCGCCGTCACCCCGCTGCCCCCCGTCGGCTGGACCAGCGCGGACGCGCCCTCCGCCTACGACCAGGTGCGCGAGCAGTTCGGCGGCAACCCCGCCGCGCTGCGCACCTTCATCGGCGAGCGCTACACCCGCCTCGTCGAGGTCATCGAGGGCGCCTGCCGCCGGGCCGGGGTCGAACGCACCGACCTGGACCACGTCATCTACCTGAACGACGTCCCCTCCAGCATCGCGGCCGTCGCCGGACCGCTCGGCATCCCGCTGGAACGCACCAACGCGGCCATCGCCCCCGGCCACGGCCACATGGGCGGCGCCGACCAGCTGATCTCGCTCGGCCTCCAGGTGGAGAGCGGCGAGCTGAACCCCGGCGACCTGGTGGCCCTGTGCGGGATCTCCACCGGCCGCTGGTGCGCCACCTTGATCCGCGTCTAGCCCGCATCCAGCCCGCACCCGGCCCGTGTCCTGACGGACACGCGCCCGGCGACCCGGGCCACCAGACCAGCGCGTACGCCGGCGGGGCCGTCCATTCCCCCGTGCCGGGCCCCGCCGGCGTACCCGCTGCACCACCCGTCTCGCCCGAAGGAGAGCACCGTGCCCTCGCCCGCCAACCCGATCCTGGACCTCCCGTACGACGTGCAGCCCGATCCGGACGAGTTCGTCCAGGCCGCGATGGAGTGGCACTTCAACCCGGAGACCGGTTCGCCGTTCTGGTTGCGCCGGGCGGAGACCCTCGACTTCGACCCCCGCACCGAGATCAAGTCCCACGCGGACCTGCGGCGCTTCCCCAACGTCACCGGCGAGCTGCGGTACGTGCGCGCCGAGGACCTCATCCCGCGCGGCTACGGCTCCGGCCCCGACGTCGTCGGCGTCTTCGAGAGCGGCGGCACCACCGGCGCCCCCAAGCGGGTCGTCCTCACCCGCGACTGGCTGGAGCGCATGGTGGCGTGGTCCAACGCCAACATCGACGCCCACGGCTTCCCGCGCGGCGCGAACTGGCTCGGCCTCGTGCCCACCGGCCCGCACATCGTCGGCGAGTTCTTCCACCGCTCCGCCACCACCCACGGAACCCGCGGCTTCACCATCGACCTCGACCCCCGCTGGGTGAAGAAGCTCATCGCCCAGGGCCGCGGCGCCGACGCCGGGGCCTACGCCCTGCACCTCCTGGAGCAGGCCGAGTTCGTGCTGCGCTCCCAGGACATCGGCGTCCTGACCATCACCCCGTCCGTCCTGGAGCGCCTCGCCGGCCGCGAGGACCTCGTCGAGCTGGTCAACCACAAGGTCAAGGCGATCCGCTGGGGCGGCACCCAGCTCGACCCCGACTCCCGCCACCTGTACAAGACGGAGATCTTCCCCGACGTCGCCTTCTGCGGGAACTACGGCAGCACGATGATCCTCGGCTTCGCCGGCGAGCGCGCCGGCCTGCCCGACGACGAACCCTGCGTCTTCGACCCGCTGAGCCCCTACGTCACCTTCTCCGTGGTCGACCCCGCCACCCGCGAACCGGTGGCCTTCGGCGAGCGCGGCCAGGTCCTGGTCAGCCACGTCAGCAAGGGCTTCCTGCTCCCCAACAACCTGGAGCGCGACCTCGCCACCCGGCTCCCCGCCAACGGCGCCCTCGTCGGGGACGCCGTCGCCGACATCGCCCCCGTCGCCACCTTCGAGGACGAGCCCGTCATCGAGGGGGTCTACTAGTGAGCACCGTCCCGCGACTCGACGCCCTCGGCCCGCGCGGCCCCTTCCGCGCCCGCAAGCGGCTCACCGTCACCGACGTCTCCGGCGCCCCGGCCGCCGAACTCAGCCTGGTCCCCTCCCTCTTCGTCGACCGCGCCGCCAAGGCCCTGCACCGGGCCCGGCCGCTGGACGCCGACGCCCGCGTCGCCGCCGTCCTGAGCGCCGCGCGGCTCTTCGCCACCGCCGAGCTCGACGGCCGCTCCATCGAGGTCCACGAGCGCGCCGTCAGCCGCGTCGGCGGCGTCCCGCTGTCCGTCGTACGGGCCACCACCACCAACATCGCCGCCCGCCTCACCCGCGTCTACGACAGCCTCACCCAGGCCCGCCCCGCCGGCACCGCCGAGCACTGGCGCTCCCCGCTCACCCGCACCGGCCGCGCCGTGTGGACCCGCCGCGGGGAGACCTTCGCGGTCCTCGCCGCCGGCAACCACCCCGGCACCCACAGCCTGTGGCCCGAAGCCCTGGCCCTGGGCTACCGGGTCGCCGTCCGCCCCTCCCGCCGCGAACCCTTCACCCCGCACCGGCTGGTCACCGCCCTGCGCACCGCTGGCTTCGGCGACGACCAGATCGTGCTGCTGCCCACCGAACACGCCGAAGCCGACACCCTCGTGCGCGCCGTGGACCGGGCCATGGTCTACGGCGGCGAGGACGTCATCCGCAAGTACGGCGGGAACCCGGCCGTCCACCTCCAGGGCCCCGGCCGCAGCAAGATCCTGATCACCGCCGACACCGACTGGCGCGCACACCTCGACACCGTCGTCGCCTCCGTCGCCGGACACGGCGGCACCGGCTGCGTGAACACCACCACCGTCCTGGTCGAAGGCGCCGAAGCCGCCACCGCCCTGGCCGAGCAGCTCGCCGAACGCCTCGCCGTGCTCCCCGCCCTGCGGCCCGAGGACGACAAGGCGGTCCTGCCCGTCCAACCCCTGGAGGGCGCCCTCGCCATCGAGCGCTACCTGCTCTCCCACACCGGGGGCGCCCGGGCCTGGCTCGGCGGCGACGGCATCGCCGAGGAACTGGGCGACGGCAGCGCCGCCCTGCGCCCCGCCGTCCACCAGCTGGACCGCGCCGACGCCCCCCAGGCGGACATCGAACTCCCCTTCCCCTGCGTGTGGGTGGCCCCCTGGGACCCCTCCGACGGGATCGGGCCGCTGCGCGGCTCCCTCGTCGTCACCGCCCTCACCCGGGACGAAGACCTCCTCGACGCCCTGGTCGCGGAGCCCTCCATCGGCAACGTCCACGCCGGCGACCACCCCACGTACTGGATGGGCCCCGGGCTCCCGCACGACGGCTACCTCGCCGAATTCCTCATGCGCAGCAAGACCGTCATCCGCGACTGAAAGGAGCGGCCATGTGCACCAGGTGCGGACTCTCCGACGTCGGCTGGAACATCCCCTCCGCGTGATCCGCGGCCCGAACAGAAGGATCAGCCATGCAGCACAGCCACGCCCAGATCTGCATTGTCGGGGCAGGCCCCCGGGGCTTGTCCGTCCTCGAACGGCTCTGCGCCCAGGAGCGCAAGTCCCCGGCCCACGACGCCCTGACCGTCCACATCGTCGACCCGGCCCCGCCCGGCGCCGGAAACGTGTGGCGCACCGCGCAGCCCCGCCACCTGCTGATGAACACCGTCGCCTCGCAGATCACCCTCTTCACCGACGACAGCGTCCGCATCGAAGGACCCATCGAGGAGGGCCCCAGCCTCTACGCCTGGGCCCGCCGCCTGGACCCCTCCGACCCCGGCCACGAGGAGCGCTACGGCGCCCAGACCCTCGCCGAGGCCCGCGAGCTGGGCCCCGACACCTACCCCACCCGCGCCTTCTACGGCCACTACCTCCAGTGGGCCTTCGAAGAGGCCCTCGACGCGGCCCCCGCCCACGTGGACATCCAGGTCCACCGCACCCGCGCCATCGCCCTGCACGACTCGGAGGTCCCCGGCGGCGCCCAGTCCGTCGAACTCGCCGACGGAGTGAGACTGTCGGGCCTGTCCGCGGTCGTCCTCGCCCAGGGCCACCTGCCCGCCAAGCTCACCCCCGAGGAGCAGCGGCTCGCCGACTTCGCCACCGAGTACGGGCTCTCGTACACCGGCCCGGCCAACCCCGCCGACACCGACCTCACCGCCATCACCCCCGGCCGCCCCGTCCTGCTGCGCGGCCTGGGCCTGAACTTCTTCGACTACATGGCGCTGTTCACCCTCGGCCGCGGCGGCTTCTTCGAGCGCCGGGCGGACGGCCGGCTCGTCTACCGGCCCTCCGGCCTGGAACCCAAGATGTACGCCGGGTCCCGCCGGGGCCTGCCCTACCAGGCGCGCGGCGAGAACGAGAAGGGCCCCGACGGGCGCTACGCCCCCCGCCTGCTCACCGTCGCCCGCGTCGACGCGATGCGCGCCGCCGCCAAGGACGGCGACTGGATCCACTTCGGCATCCACATCTGGCCGCTGATCCAGAAGGAGGTGCAGAGCGTCTACTACGAGCGCCTCCTCGCCGCCCGTGGCGAAGACCCCGCCGCCGTGGCCTCCTTCACCGACCGCTACCTCGCCGCCCCCGACGAGGACGCCGAGGACCTCCTGCTCCTCGAAGCGGGCGTCGAGGAGGGCCAGCGCTGGAACTGGGAGAGCCTCTCGCGCCCCTACGGCGACCTGCGCTTCACCGGCCGCGACGACTTCCGCCGCTGGATGCTCGCCTACCTGCTGCGCGACGCCCACGAGGCCCGCGCGGGCAATGTCAGCGGCCCCCTGAAGGCCGCCCTCGACGTCCTGCGCGACCTGCGCAACGAGATCCGGATAGCCGTCGACCACGGCGGCCTAGAAGCCACCTCGCACCGCGACGAACTCGAAGGCTGGTACACCCCGCTCAACGCCTTCCTCTCCATCGGCCCGCCGGTCTCGCGCATCGACGAACTGATCGCGCTCGCCTCCGCCGGCATCGTCGAGTTCACCGGCCCCGGCCTGCGCATCACGGCCGACCCGGACGGCCCGGACGGACCCGCCTTCGTCGCCACCGCCACCGGCGTCGACGCCCCCGACATCCGCACCACCGCCCTCATCGAAGCCCGACTGCCCCACCCCGACCTGCGCCGCACCACCGACGCGCTGCTCGTCCAGCTGCTGGAGAGCGGCCAGTGCCGCCCCTACAAGATCATGGGCGCCTGCGGCATCGAGTACGAGACCGGCGGCCTCGCCGTCTCCGAACGCCCCTACCGCCTCGTCGACGCCGAGGGCCGCGAGCACCCCCGCCGCTTCGCCTACGGCGTGCCCACCGAATCCGTCCACTGGGTCACCGCCGCCGGCATCCGCCCCGGCGTCGGCTCGGTCACCCTGGAGGACTCCGACGCCATCGCCCACGCCGCACTGGCCCTGTCCGCGGTCACCGCGCCCCTGGCCAACGCATCGGGCACCGCAGCGGAGCCCCGGCCGTGACCGCGCCCCGCCCCGGACCCGCCACCGGCGCCGACACCGACGTCGGACTGCTCTCCCCGGTACGGGCCGGCACCCCGGCCGAGGCCACGACCTCCGACACCGCCTGGCTCCAGGCGATGCTGGACGCCGAGGCCGCGCTCGCCCGGGCCCAGGCCCGCCTCGGCACGGTCCCCCCGGACGCCGCCGAGGCGATCACCGCCGCCGCCCGCGCCGAACACTTCGACGCACGGGCCCTGGCCCTCGCCGCCCGCGAGACCGCCAACCCCGTCGTCGGCCTGGTCGCCGCCCTCACCGCACACCTGGACGGCGAGGCCGCCGCCGAGTACGTCCACCGCGGCTCCACCAGCCAGGACATCCTCGACACCGCCATGATGCTGGTCGCCGCCCGCACCCTGGTCCCGCTCCGCGCCGACCTGCTGGCCACCGCCGACGCCCTGGCCCGCCTCGCCGCGGACCACCGGGACACCGCGATCGCCGGCCGCACCCTGGCCCTGCACGCCGTACCCACCACCTTCGGGCTCAAGGCGGCGGGCTGGCGGCACGGGCTGCTCGACTCCGTGCACCGCATCGACCTGCTCCTCGACGGCGGGCTGCCCGTCTCCCTCGGCGGAGCCGCCGGAACCCTCGGCGGCTACCTGGAGTACGCCCGCATCGCCGCCGCCTCGACGGGCGACGGCATCGACCCCGACACCTTCCACGACCGGCTCGCCGCCGCCTTCGCCACCGAGACCGGCCTCGCCGCGCCCCTGCTGCCCTGGCACGCGCTGCGCACCCCGGTCGCCGACCTGGGCGCCGTACTCGCCCACACCACCGGCACCCTCGGCAAGTTCGCCGCCGACGTCCTGCTCCTGGTCCGCACCGAGACCGCCGAGGCCGCCGAACCCGCCCCGGCGGGACGCGGCGCCTCCTCCGCCATGCCGCACAAGCGCAACCCCGTACTGGCCACCCTGATCCGCTCCGCCTCCCTCACCGTCCCCGCGCTGGCCGCCGTACTCGCCCAGGCACTCGTCACCGAGGAGGAACGCTCCGCCGGCGTCTGGCACAGCGAATGGCACGCCCTGCGCGAATGCCTGCGCCTGGCCGGCGGGGCCGCCCGCACCGCCGTCGAACTCGCCGAAGGCCTCACCCCCGACCCCGTCCGGATGCACGCCAACCTCTCCCTCACCGGCAGCGCCGTCGTCACCGAACGGATCGCCGCCGTCCTCGCCCCGCACCTGGGCAAGGCGACGGCCCGCCGCCTGCTCACCGAAGCCACGGGCGCCGCCCGCACCACCGGCGACCCGCTGTACACCACCCTGTCCGACCTCCTGTCCGAACACCTCTCGGGCACCACAGCCCTCACCCCGGAGCACCTGCGCGACCTGCTGGAACCCGCCCAATACACCGGGGTGGCCGGTCCGTTGACCGACCGGGCCCTGAAGCGAGGAGCGAGTACACGATGATCACTGCGCCCAGCGGGACCCTCCACTCGGCCCAACAGCCGGACTGGCCCGACCCGCACACCCTCACCACCGTCACCGACCGGCTCGCCGGACTACCACCCCTCGTCCCGCTCTCCGAGGCCGACGCCCTGCGCGAGCGGCTGGCCGCCGCCGCCCGCGGGGAAGCTCTCCTGCTCCAGGGCGGCCACTGCGCCGAGGAGTTCGGCCCGCGCGCGCTCGGCGAGGCCGAGAGCACGGTCACCACCCTGCGCCAGATGGCGGAGATCGTCTCCTACGGCGCCGCCGTGCCCGTCGTACCGCTGGGCCGGATGGCCGGGCAGTACGCCAAGCCGCGCTCCAGCCCCACCGAGACCCGCGGCGGCGTCGAACTCCCCGCCTACCGCGGCGATTCCGTCAACGGCCTCGGCTTCACCGCGGCCGACCGGGCCCCCGACCCCTGGCGGATGGAGACCGCCTACCGCACCGCCGCCCGCACCCTGGAACGCATCCGACTGCTGCCGGGCGCCGACGACGACCTCATCGGACCCGACGGCCTCGCCGACCCCGCCGCGGGGGCCCCCTTCCACGTCAGCCACGAGGCCCTGCTCCTCGACTACGAGAACCCGCTCGTGCGCACCGACCCCGCCACCGGCCGCCGCTACGCGGGCTCCGGCCACCTCGTGTGGATCGGCGAACGAACCCGCCAACTCGACGGCGGACACGTCGCCTTCGCCGCCTCCATCGCCAACCCCATCGGCGTCAAGGTCGGCCCCGGCGCCACCGCGGACGAACTCCTCACCCTCACCGACATCCTCGACCCCGACCGCGAGAGCGGCCGCCTCACCTTCATCACCCGCATGGGCGCCGACCGCATCCACGCCGTCCTGCCCGGCCTGGTCGAGAAGGTCACCGCCGCCGGCGCGAACGTGCTGTGGGTCTGCGACCCGATGCACGGCAACACCCAGGTCGCGCCCAACGGCTTCAAGACCCGCAGCCTCGGCGACATCACCGCCGAGATCCGGGCCTTCGTCGAGATCCACCGCTCGCTGGGCACCCACCCCGGCGGCCTGCACCTGGAACTCACCGGCAGCCACGTCACCGAATGCGTCGGCGGCACCGACCCGGTCACCCTCGACGACCTCGACCGCAACTACACCACCGCCTGCGACCCGCGCCTCAACCGCGGCCAGGCACTCGACATGGCCTTCCTGGCCGCCGACCTGTGGAGGCCCGCGCGATGAGCACCGCACCCGTGACCGAGACCCTGCCGCCGTTGTCGGGGAGACCCTCGGCCTTCCTCCTCACCGGATCCTTCCTGGCCATCTGCCGGGCCCCGCGCTACCTCACCGAACTCGCCGCGCGCGGACTGAAGATCCTCGTCATCACCCCGTCCGCGTGGCGGGAGCAGGCCCTGGCCGGGCTGAACGAGCCCGGCCACCCCGCCGCCGACATCGCCGACATCGCCTTCGTCGACGGCTCCGTCGACCGCGAGGGCTCCTTCACCCCCGGAGTCGTCGCGGCCGTCCGCGCCTGGGAGTCCTCGTACGAGATCATCGGCGCCTACGCGGCCGGCGAGACCCTCGTCGAGCCCACCGGCCTCATCGCCGACGCCCTCGGCCTGCCCGGCCCGGGCCTGCGCGCCAGCCGGGTCTGCCGCAGCAAGTACCTCCAGCGCCTGCACCTCGGCGAGTTCAACCCCGCCTCGGTGGTCCTGCCGCCCGGCGCCCGGGAAGGCTTCGACCCCTCGTCGGTGCCCTTCCCCGTCGTCGTCAAGCCCGCCACCCGGCACTCCAGCTCCGGCGTCGCGACCGCCACCGACGCGGCGCAGCTCACCGAACTGCTCGCCGGCTACCCCGCGCACGAGACGATCCTGGTCGAGGAGAAGGTCCCCGGGCAGGAGTTCTCCGTCGAGGCCCTGATCCAGCACGGCAAGGTCGTCTTCGAGTCCGTCACCGTCAAGGAGACCACCGACTCCCACGCCGACACCTTCGTCGAGCTGTCCCACACCGTCTCCGGCGCGGTCGGCCTGGAGCGCAAGACCCTGCTCGCCGCCAACCGCTGCACCCTGAAGCTGCTCGACTTCAAGGACGGCATGACCCACTCCGAGTGGCGCCTGGACGCCGGCGGCCACCCCCGCCTGATGGAGATCGCCGCCCGCACCCCCGGCGACGGCCTGACCGTCCTCTACCACCTGGCCACCGGCCGCCCGCTGGAGCCGGAGATCATCAAGATCGCCCTCGGCGAGCCCGCGGAGTACCCCAAGCCCGCCCGCCACGCCCGCCAGGTCTACCTCGAACACGACCCCGGAATCCTCGACGAGATCAGCGTCGACTGGCCCGGCGCCGTCGTCGAATGGGCCGGCGAGGGCGACCTGTGGCCCGAGGTCCCGGTCGGCCGCCCCAACGACCCGCCGACCCTGCGCGCCGTCTTCGCCCAGAAGGAGAAGGGCACCGAGGTCGGCCCGCTCCTCAGCTCCGAGGACCGGGTCGCGAACTTCTTCATCGACGCCCCCACCGGCATCGCCCTCGACGCACTGGAAGCCCGCGTCCGGGCCGCGATCACCATCCGCACCTCGCCCGCCGGGCCCGAGCCGGAGGCGGTGGCCGGGGCGTGACGCACACCGCACCACAGCCGGACGCCGAGGCCCACGAGGCCCCGGCTCCGGCCGACGGGACCCGCGCGGCCGCGCCCCCGGCCGCGCGGGCCACCGTACGCGCCACCTTCAGCGAAGCGCCGCTCGCCGTGAAGACCCTCCTCGCCGGGGTGTTCATCAACCGGCTCGGCGGCTTCCTCAACATCTTCCTCGTCCTCTACCTCACCTCCCTCGGGCACTCCGCGGGCAAGGCCACCCTCGCGCTCGGCGGCTACGGCGCGGGCACCGTCCTCGGCGTGCTCGTCGGCGGCTCGCTCTCCGCCCGACTGGGCGCCCGCAACACCACCGCCGTCAGCATGGCCGGGTCGGCCGCGCTCACCGCCGCCCTGCTCTACCTCAGCGACTACACCGCCCTGCTCGCCGTGATCGTCCTCGCCGGTCTCGCCGGCCAGATGTTCCGGCCCGCCTCGGCGGCCCTGCTCTCCGAACTCGCCGGCCCGCAGCGGCAGGTCATGGTCTTCGCCATGTACCGCTTCGGGCTCAACCTCGGCGCGATGGCCGCGCCGCTCGTCGGCTTCGGCCTCTTCCGGCTCGGCCACGACTCCTACCACCTGCTGTTCTGGGGCGAGGCGCTGATCGCCCTGGCCTTCGCCCTGCTGGCCTGGCGCACCCTGCCCGCGGGCCGGGCGGCCGCCGGACCCGACGAACCGGCCCCGACCGGCAGCTACCTGGCGGTCCTGCGCGACCGCCGCTTCACCCTCTACCTCGTCGCCACCGTCCTGCACACCGCCGTCTACGCCCAGTACCTCTCCACGCTGCCGCTCGACGTGGCCGCCGCCGGGCTGGGCCTCATCTGGTACACCGTCGCGGTGTCCCTCAACGGGCTGCTCGTCATCGCCTTCGAGCTGGTCCTCACCAAGGTCACCCAGGACTGGCCGGTACGGGTCACCATCGGCCTGGCCTTCGCCCTGCTGGGCGCAGGAGTCGCCCTGTACGGGCTGCCGATGGGCCCGGCCGTCATCGTCATCGGCACCCTCGTCTGGACCCTGGGCGAGATCATCGGCGGGCCGGCGATCTTCTCGTACCCGGCCGTGATCGCACCGACCCCGCTCAAGAGCCACTACCTCGGCAGCTTCCACTTCGCCTTCGGCCTGGGCTCCGCCCTCGGCCCGGTGGCGGGCGGATGGCTGTTCGCCGCCTTCGGCCACTCCTTCTGGTACGCCGTCGGCGCCGTCTCCCTCCTGGCCACCGTGCTCGCCCTGCTGGCGCTGCGCACGGCCCCGGCCGCACCCGCACCGGAGCCGGGGGAGTGAGCACAGACGCACCGAGGGCCGCGGAGGGATGCTGCATCCCCCCGCGGCCCTGCCCGTTGTCCGCCCCACCCCACCGGACCGTTCCTCCTCCGTCACGAGAGGCCACGCCATGAACACCACCCGGGGAGCCACCTCCACGATCGACCCGCTCGACACCCTCCTGCGGATGGCCGACACCCTCGGCACCCTCTCCCGGTACGCCGCCGAGAGCGCCGAGCACGCCACCACGGCGTTCCCGCCCGCCCCCGCACCGGCCGCCGGCATCGCCTACCTGCACGGCGGCCCCGAGATAACCGGGGCCATCCACGACGCACTGCGCGAGGCCCGGCACGAGATACTCACCGCCCAACCCGACGGCCCCCGCCCCGACGCCACCCTCGACGAGGCGTACGAAGCCGTCCGCGGCCACCTCGACCGCGGCGTCGCCATGCGCACCCTCTACCAGCACAGCTCGCGCTTCCACGAGGCCACCAAGCGGTACGTGGGCTGCGTACAGGCCCGCGGCGCGCAGGTCCGCACCCTCCCGGAACTCTTCGACCGGATGATCGTCATCGACCGCGAAGTGGCCTTCATCCCCGCCGACCAGGCGCGCACCTCCGCCGTCCTGGTCCGCGACACGGCCGTCACCGGCTACCTCGCCGACGTCTTCGAGAAGGCCTGGGACCGCGCCGAGCCCTACCCCTTCCGCCCGGTCCGCGCCGCGGACGCCGCCTGCGAGGTGATCCCGGACCTGCGCCGGGCCATCCGCAAGCTGCTCATCGAGGGCCGCTCCGACAAGGCCATCGCCCGCCGACTCGGCATCAGCCTGCGCTCGGTCCAGGGCCACGTGTCCTGCCTGCGCGACGAGTTCGGGGCCCAGCACCGCTTCCAGCTCGGCTACCTGATGGGCCTCGCCGAGCACGAGGGGTCCTGAGGGCGCCCGCCCCACCCGACCGCGACCGAACCCGCCACGACCGCCCGTACCCCCTTCCCGAAAGGAACCCGCCGTGCACCTGCTCGCCGCCAACGAGAACCCCTACCCGCCGCTGCCCTCGGTCGCCGAGGCCCTCGCCGAAGCCGCCGGGCGGGCCAACCGCTACCCGGACCGGGCCGCCACCGAGCTGACCGACCGCCTCGCGGAGCGGCTCGGCGTCCCCGCCGGGCGACTCGCCCTCGGCGCCGGTTCGGTCGGGGTGCTCCAGCACCTCCTCCAGTCCTTCGTCCGCGCGGACACCGACGAGGTCCTGTACGCCTGGCCGTCCTTCGAGGCCTACCCGCACCTCACCGACATCGCCCGCGGCAGCAGTGTGCGCGTCCCGCTCGGCCCCGGCGCCGTCCACGACCTCGACGCGATGGCCGCGGCCGTCGGGGAACACACCCGCGTGGTCATCGTCTGCAATCCGAACAACCCGACCGGCACCACCGTCCCCGGCGCCGACCTGGAGCGGTTCCTGGACCGGATACCGGCCGGGGTGCTCGTCGTACTGGACGAGGCCTACCGGGAGTTCGTCACCGACCCCCGGTCGGCCGACGGCGTCGACCTGCTGGCCGGCCGCCCGGACCTGGTCGTCGTGCGCACCTTCTCCAAGGCCTACGGCCTCGCGGGCCTGCGGATCGGCTACGCCGTCGCCCACGAGCCGGTCGCCGCGCGGATCCGGTCGGCCGCCGTGCCCTTCGGGGTGAACAACGCCGCCCAGGCGGGGGCGGTGGCCTCGCTCGCCGCCGAGTCCGAACTGCTGGCCCGCGTCGAGGGGTTGGTCAAGGAGCGCGAGCGCACGGCGCGCGCCCTCAGCGACCTGGGCCTGGCGCCCGCACACAGCGAGGCCAACTTCCTGTGGCTCGGGCTCGGCGACCGCGCCGCGGAGTTCGGCGCCGCGTGCGCGGAAGCCGGGGTGGCCGTTCGGGCCTTCCCCGGCGAGGGGGTCCGGATCACGATCGGCACCCCGGAGGCCAACGACACCGCTCTCGCGGTGGCCGCGGCCTTCGTGTCCCGACCCTGATCCGGGCCCCGTTCCGCTTGCCTTCCCCTCGCCCTGTCCCGGTCCGCCCCTCGTCGGCCCGGGACAGGGCCGTCCCATGTGGTTGCGCTCAGCTCGCCGCCGCGAGGGTCTTGCCGTCGCCGCCCAGCAGGTAGGTACCGAGGTCGGCGTACTTCTCGCGCAGCTTGCGCTTGAGCACCTTGCCGGTGACGCCGACCGGGAAGTCCGCCTCGTCGGCGGCGACTTCCAGCAGCCGCAGCGTCGGGTGCCCGGCCGCGGCCAGCGCCTCGTTGGCGCGCACCAGCAGCTTCTCGACGTCGTCGGCGCCCTCCTTCGTGGTCACCACGGCCACCGGGACGATGGTCTCGCCCTCGCCGCCCGCGACCACCGCGACGTCCTCGAAGGCGGGCACGTCGTTGAGCAGGACCTCCTCCATGAGCACCGAGTACGCCGGCCCCTGGGCGGTCTGGATCTGGTCCGCGGCGCGGTCCACCAGGAAGAAGTCGCCGTTCGCGTCCTTGTAGGCCATGTCGCCCGGCAGCCAGTGCCCCGCCAGCTTGTAGCGGTAGGTGGTCGCCGAGTCGCCCCAGTAGCCGGGGGTGATGGCCGGGCCGCGCGCGGCCAGGAAGCCCACCTCGCCGATGTCGGCGTGGCTGCCGTCCTTGCGCAGGATCGCCACCTCGGCGACGCCCACCGGCTGACCGGCGCAGCGGTCGTTGCGCTCCGAGTCACGGGTGCGGATCTTCAGCAGCACGCCCCAGCCCAGCTCGGTGGTGCCGAGCCGGTCGAAGAACTGCGCCGAGTCCAGCTCCGGCGAGCGCAGCGAGAGCACCTTGTTGATGTGCGCCTGGTGGACGGCGTCACCGATGGACACCCAGGAGTTGACGCTGTCCAGGGCCCCGTCCGCGCTCTCCAGGGAGGCCAGCTCGGCGTAGGAGTGCGCGAAGGCCATCACCGCGGTGGGCCGGTGCGCGGCCACCGTCGCCGCCAGGTCGGCGCCGTCGCGGTCGCTGTGCGCGACGACCGGGGTCCCGGCCAGCACCGCGTACACGGTGAAGGCGATGCAGCCCAGGTGGGACTGCGGGAGCGCGGTGAGCATCAGCGCGCCCGGGTTCTCCTTGAAGTCGACCAGCCGGAACTGCGGGCCCGCCACGATGGTCTTGTGGGTGTGGATCGTCGGCTTGGGCCGACCCGTGGTCCCGGAGGAGTGCAGGATGACCACCGGGTCCTCCTCCACGTGGTTCCAGTACGCGCTCTGCTCCAGCTCCGCCGCCGGGGGCGCCGGCAGCTCCTCCTCGGAGCGGGTCCAGTCCAGCCCGTCCAGGATCGTGCTGGTCGCGGCGAGACCGTCGAGGCGGGCCCGGTCGGCGTACAGACCGACCGGGGCGGTCTGCTCGATCAGGGACTCGGCGATCGCCGGGGTCGCCTTGCTGTTGATGAGGACGGCTATCGCACCGATCTGGGCGATCGCGTAGAAGTGCACGGAGTAGGCGAAGGAGTCCTCGAACCAGACCGCGACCCGGTCCTTGGGCTGCACGCCCTGGCTGAGGTACCAGGCGGACCAGGACTGGGCGAGCCGGTCGATCTCCGCGAGGCTGTAGTCGTACTGCTCCACCCCCTCCAGGTTCGTGATCGGTCGGGTGGAGTGGACGAAGGGGGTCGTCGGGCTCGGGCTGGCGGCGAGCGCGGAACGCAGCAGGTTGCCGCCGCCGACGGTTCCGTCGGCCGCGAGCGCGGCGCGCTGTGCGGGGTTGAGGACGGTCTCGGCGAAGCCCGGGCGGGAGTCGGTCATGTCTCTCGTGCCTCTCGGTCGGATGGCTGAACGGGATGCGGAACGGGATGTCGGGCGCAGTGCTGAACGCAGTGCGGGGCGCGGTACGGACGGCGTACCGAGGGGGCGGTCCGGGATCAGACCGAGGCGAAGATCCGCGCGCAGAGCTCGCGGTAGTTGTCGAGTTCGGCGCCGAGGGCGCCGCGGACCGTGGCCATCAGGGCCGCGAAGTCGGCCTCGTCCCCGTCCTTGACGGTGTCGGCGAGCCGTCGGGCGGCCTCGGCGAGCGCCGCACGGGCGCCCGCGGCCTGCGGGTTGGCCGCCTGGACGTCCCAGTACACCTCCGGGGTGCCGGAGGAGACGCGGGCGAGCAGCGAGGCCAGGGTCTTGTGCGGGGGCGGGGCGATCCGCCCGACCTCCACGCTGTCGGTGCCGAGCCCGTGCAGGGCCAGCCCGAAGGAGAGCACCGTGGCGTGGGTGAGCGCCTGGGAGACGGCGGTCAGCCGGTCGTGCTCGACCGCGTCGACCCGGACGACCCGGGCCCCCCAGGACTCGACCAGGCCCAGCAGTTCGGTGGTGAGCGGCCCGTCGTAGGTCACCGACGCGGCCACCACCCGGCCCTCGAAGCCGAGGGCCGGGGCGAACATGGGGTTCAGGCCGAGGCCCTCCACCCCGTCGAGGTGGGCGCTCAGTTCCTCGGCGACGCGCTGCTTCACCGAGAGCGTGTCGACCAGCAGGGTGCCCGGCCGCATCGCGGCCGCCACCCCCTTGATCGAGGCGAGCGCCACCGGCTCCGGCACCGCCAGCATCACCACGTCGGCGAGCCGCAGCTCCTTCTCCAACGCCGGTGAGATGTCGGTGATGTCCCCGTGGATGCGCCGGGCGCCGCCCGCCGCCGGTTCCCCGGCACCCGCCGGGTCCACCACGCAGATCATGATCCCGCTGCCGAAGAGCTTCTCGGTGAAGAGCCGACCGACCGCCCCCTGCCCGCCGACGATGACCGCGCGGCGGATCACGCCGCGCTCCCGGACGACCGCGGCGTCACGGAGGCCGCGGGCAGTGCGGGGGTCACCAGCACGGTGGGCGCCGCGACCGGGTGCAGCGCGGTGCCCACCACGGCCTGGACCATGGCACGGGACTTCACGACCGTCTCCTCGAACTCCTCGTCGGCGTCCGAGAGCGCGATGACCGCGCCGCCGACACCGAAGGTGACCCGGTCCTCGGTCGCCACCAGGGTGCGGATGACGATGTTCAGGTCGGCGGCCCCGGAGAGCGCGAACCAGCCGAGCGAACCGGAGTACACCCCGCGGGCGCCCTCCTCCAGCCGGTCGATGATCTCCATCGTGCGCACCTTGGGCGCGCCCGTCATCGAACCGCCGGGGAAGGCGGCGCGCACCGCGGTGACCGCGGACTCGCCCTCGCGCAGCGTGCCGCGCACGGTGGAGACCAGCTGGTGCACCGGGGCGTACGTCTCCACGTGGAACAGCTTGGGCACGTGGACCGAGCCCACCTCGGCGACGATGTTGAGGTCGTTGCGGATCAGGTCCACGATCATCAGGTTCTCGGCCTGGTCCTTCTCGTTGCCGAGCAGGTCCTGGCGCAGCGCCTCGTCCTCGGCCGGGGTGGCCCCGCGCGGCCGGGTGCCCTTGATCGGCTTGGACTCCGCGGTGCGGTCGGTGCCGATGGTCATGAACCGCTCGGGCGAGCCGCTCAGCACCGACACCCCGGGGAAGTCGAGGAGCGCGCCGTAGGGGACCGGGCTGATCCGGCGCAGCGCCGCGTAGGTCTCCAAGGGGTCGATGCGCGCCTTGACGGCGACCTGGTTGGTCAGGCACACCTCGTAGCTCTCGCCGTCGTGGATCTCCTGGTGGATCTCGGCGATCCGCTCCAGGTAACCGGCCCGGTCGTGCCGCATCCGGATGATGTCGGCGAGCGCCGGGTCGGTCATCCCGGTGGTGGCGAAGCTGCGCGGCGCGGCGGCGCCCGCGGCCCCGGCGGGAGCCGGCCCCAGCGCCATCAGGCGGGCGCCCGTACGCTCCAGCCAGTCGGCCGCGTCGGCCTCGGTGGCGCCGCCGCGGGTCAGCGCGAGCAGGTAGGTGGCGCCCTCGGCGTGGTCGAAGGCGACCATGCGGTCCGCGAACAGGAGCGCCGCGTCGGGGGTGTCGGCCTTGTGGGCCCCGTGGCCGCCGGTGTCCGCCTTCAGCTCGTAGCCGAGGTAGCCGACGTAACCGAGGTTGAACTCGAAGGGCAGCCCTTCGGGGACCTCGATGTGCCGACCCGCCAGCTGCTTCTCCAAGTAGTCGAAGACGCTCTCCTCGACGAGCTCGTCGCGCCCGTCCCGGCGCTGGACCCGGACGGTGTGCTCCAGCACCTGGTAGGTGAGGTACTCGGCGAGGGGGCCGGTGCCGTCGCCCATGAAGGAGAAGCGCGAGAGGCCCTCGGTGACGTTGCTGCTGTCCAGCCAGAAGCCGTGGTCGTTGCCGGCGAACAGCTCCCGGTACGCCTCCTCGGTGTCGGGCAGCATCGCGACCTTGCGGACCTGCACGGCGTACGGGGCCGCTGCCGCGGTCGCGTCCGCGGTGCGGCGCGCGCCCTCGGCCAGGGCCAGGTCGCGGAAGTTCGCCAGGAGTTCGCGCCCGTACCCGCTGCTGATCGACTCGGGGTGGAACTGCACCCCCCAGACGGGCAGGGTGCGGTGGCGCACGGCCATCACGACGCCGTCCTCGGTCCAGGCGGTCGGCTCCAGCTCCTCGGGCAGCCGGATCGCGGCCAGCGAGTGGTAGCGCACCACCGGATAGGGGGAGGGGATGCCCGCGAAGATCTCCCCGCCGATGTGGGTGATCTCGGAGACCCGGCCGTGCATGGGCTGCGGCGCGTGGCCGACCTCGCCGCCGAAGAGGTGGCAGATGCCCTGGTGGCCCAGGCACACCCCGAGGACGGGCAGGCCGCCCTCCAGGATGGCGCGGGCGCTGATGCCGAAGTCGCGGGCGCGCTCGGGGCGGCCGGGGCCGGGGGAGATGACGATCGCGTCGTAGTCGTCCATCGACAGCGTCGACCACTCGGTCTCGTTGGTGACGACGACCGGCGGGAGGCCGTTCACCTCGCCCAGCAACTGGTAGAGGTTGTAGGTGAACGAATCGTGATTGTCGATCAACAGGGTCCGCAGGGGCCGCGCGCCCTGCGGGATCCGCGGGGTCTGCGGGGCGTGTGCAGTGCTCATGATCCGATCACCAAGTCCTCGACCCGGCAGGTCTCCTCGATCACCAGGTCATAGAGTGCGCGCAGGAAGTCCCGGTCGATTCCGTGAGCGGTCCCGAAGGCCGCGGCACGTTCCTGGACCAGCCCGATGCGGTGCGGCTGCATCATGGGAATGCCCTGGTCCTTCTTCACGAGGGCGATCTCGACACATACGCCGATGCGCGCCTTCAAGTCCTCAAGGAGCCGCTCGTCGATCCGGTCGAGCTTCGAGCGCAACTCGTCTATTCCGGCGGTGGCTTGCGCCGTGCCCGTCATGAACTACCTCCCGGTCGGTCCCGTCACGGATATCGCTTCATGCACAGCAGCGTGACGCGCCGGGAGGGTGCGGTGAAAGGGAAGCCAAGCCTCAGGTCTGCGCACTGCGCATGAGTGAACGTTCCTGCCCAGCCCCCCGAACAGCCCCCCGGAACACGCCGAAGGCCCCCCGGGACAGCGGGGGGCCTTCGGTGGGGGAGCCCCGGCCGGACGGGGGCCGGGCGGGGCGGGCGGGTCAGCGGGCGACTGCCGCCAGGTGCATGCTGCGGCGCTCGGCGCGGGCCGCGTGGGACCCGTACAGGGTGATCGACACGACGCCCGCCACGGCCAGCAGGGCGAGCCCGACCGTCGCCGTCCAGCCCCCCGAGTGGTAGGCCAGCGCGCCGAGCGTGCCGCCCGCGCTGCTGCCCAGGTAGTACGCCGACTGGTACAGCGCGGAGGCCTGCGCGCGGCCCGTCCGCGCGGTCCGGCTCACCGCGGACGAGGCCACGGCGTGCCCGGCGAAGAAGCCCGCCGTGATCAGCACCAGCCCCGCCAGGATCGCGGGCAGCGCGTCGGACAGCGACAGCAGCAGCCCGAGCGCCGTCGTGGTCACGGCGAGGTAGAGCGCGCCCCGGCGCCCGGTGCGGGCCACCAGCTGACCGGCGGCCGCCGAGGAGACCGTGCCCACCAGGTACACCAGGAAGATCGACCCGATCACGCCCTGCCCCAGCGAGAACGGCTCCTCCACCAGGCGGTAGCCGATCACCGTGTACACCGCCCCGAAGACGGTCATGAACAGCGCGCCGATCCCGTACAGCCGCAGCAGCAACGGATCCCGCAGGTGCCCGGCGACGGTACGTCCGACCGCCCGCGGGTTCAGCGACGCCGGGCGGAAGAACCGCGCCCGGGGCAGCAGCACCAGGAAGGCCACCGCGCAGGCCAGCGACAGCACGGCGACGGTGAGCAGCCCGGCGCGCCAGCCCCAGGCCTGCGCCGCCCACCCGGTGACCAGCCGGCCGCTCATCCCGCCGATGGAGTTGCCCGCGACGAACAGGCCGATCGCCCCGACCAGCGCCTTCGGCCGGACCTCCTCGGCCAGGTAGGCCATCGCCGAGGCGGGGATGCCCGCGATCGCCGCGCCCTGCACCGCGCGCAGGACCACCAGCCACTCCAGGTTCGGGGCGAAGGGCACCAGCAGGGCGACCGCGACGGCGATCACCATCGACCAGGTCATCATCCGGGTCCGCCCGAAACGCTCGGACAGCGCGCTCAGCGGCAGGACGAACAGCGCGAGCGCGCCGGTGGCCGCGGACACCGTCCAGCTGGCCTGACCCGCCGTCACCCCGAAGCCGTCGGAGATCGCGGGCAGCAGCGCCTGGGTGGAGTAGAGGAGGGCGAAGGTCGCGAGACCGGCGGCGAAGAGCGCGAGGCTCATCCGGCGGTAGCCGGGGCGGCCGGGGGAGCGGGGCTCCGGAGCGGGGAACGGCAGGGCGGAGGCGGCCACGGTGGTGGACGCCCCGGTATGAGCGGGAGGCATACCTCGAAAATAGGCCCCTGCTTTTTATGCGTCCAATGCGTGGAATCGCCATAATCGATTCATCCACGCATGAGTGCAGCTCAGGGGAGCGCCTGTCAATGACTCGTTACGAAGAAGACATGAGCGTGACAAGTTCGCTGGCCCCGCGCCTCGCGTACTTCGTCGCCGTCGCCCGGCACGAACACGTCACCCGCGCCGCCCAGGAACTCGGCGTGCCGCAACCCACCCTCTCGCGGGCGATCGTCCGCCTCGAACGGGACCTGGGAGTCACCCTGTTCGCCCGCAAGGGCCGCACCGTCGCCCTCACCACCGCCGGCCGCACCTTCCTCGCCTCCGCCGAGCAGGCCCTCGACGGCATCGCCCGCGCCGCCGCCTCCCTCCAGCGCGACGCCGACCCCGAGGCCGGCAAGGTCGCCTTCGGCTTCCTGCACACCCTCGGCCCCGAAACCGTCCCCGGGCTCATCCGCGCCTTCCGCGCCGACCACCCCAAGGTCCGCTTCTCCCTCGTGCAGAACTACGGCGAGGCCATGCTGGAGCGGCTGCGCGCCGGCGAGCTCGACCTCTGCCTGACCTCCCCGCTGCCGGACGCCCCCGATCTGGTCGCCCGCCGCCTGGACGAACAGCGGCTGCGCCTGGTCGTCCCGGACGACCACCGGCTCGCCGGCCGCAAGCGGATCCGGCTCGCGGAAGCCGCCGAGGAAACCTTCGTCACCCTGGAATCCGGCTACGGGCTGCGCCGGATCACCGACGACCTCTGCGCCGAGGCGGGCTTCACCCCCCGGGTCGCCTTCGAGGGCGAAGAGGCAGAGACCTTGCGCGGCCTGGTCGCCGCGGGACTCGGCGTGGCCCTCCTGCCGCCGCCCGCCGTACCCCGCCCCGGCGTCGTCGAACTGACCGTCACCGCTCCGCGCGCGGTCCGCGAGATCGGCCTCGCCTGGCTCGACGGCCACCCCGACACCCCGCCGGTGGCCGAGTTCAAGCGCTTCCTGCTCTCGCGCCGCGGCCGCCTGATCCCCGAACTCTGAGACCCCCGCCCGAGAGCTACCCCTCCCCTGCCCCCTTCTCGGCGTTGACACCGGCCAACAGGTACCCCGCGTGGAAGCGGGACTTCGCCCCCACCGCCCGCATCACCTCCGCGATGTGGCGTTGGCACGTCCGCTCCGACATGCCCAGGCGCCGCGCGATGACCTTGTCCTCCAGACCCTCCGCCAGCATCCGCACGATCGTCCGCCGCAGCTCGTCCGACAGCGACCGCGCCTGGTCCGGGCTCACGCTCGACGCGAAGGGCTCCGCCTCCACCCAGGACCGCTCGAACGCCTCCGTCATGAAGTGCACGACCGCCGGTTCGCGCACCAGCAGCGCCGCCCCGGCGATGTCCGGGACCGCCATCAGCGCCGTGCGCCCGTCGATCACGATCATCCGCATCAGCCCGTCCCCCAGGGTGCGGACCTGCGCCCCGCGCGCCGTCATCCGGTCGACGTACGCCGCGGTCGGCCGGGAGTAGCGCGCCGTGTGCTGGTAGAGCGTGCGCATCCGCACCCCGCGCGCCAGCACCGACTCGTCCCGCCCGATCGCCTCCTCCAAGGCGTCCGCCGGACGGCCCCCGCCCGGCTGCGAGGTCAGCACCTCCCGCTCGCAGGAGGCGACCAGCTCCGTGATCAAACCCCGTACGGCGCCCAGGTCGGTCACCAGCTCCAGCGGGGCCAGCCCGCCCAGGTCCCGCCGGGCGGCCCCGGCCTCGTACTCCGGCACCAGCGCGTCCAGCCGCCTGCGCACGGTCTCCATCTCGTCGTGCGTCTCGCGCACCCGCAGCGCCAGCGGGGCCAGTGCCCGCGCCACCGCGGCCCGCGGGGACACCGCGCTCCACCGCTCGGCGCCGTCGCCGGCCGCTCCCGCCGGGGCCGGCTGGAGCAACTGCGCGGCCGCCAGTTCCGTGATGGCGGCCGCGGCCCGGGCGCCCAGCGCCCCGGTCGCCTCGGCCGCGCCGAAGGCGTGCCGCTCGACGGCGTACGCGTACAGGCGCCGGGCGGCCGGACTCAGGTCGGCCGTTTCGTCATCGGCAGGCATAGGCATATTCGTCCCGGAATCTGCTGGGTTGTAAACCCCTCGGGTTCTCGCACGGCACCAAGACGAGGCGTGGCCACCGCCCCGCGGCATATGCCGAACCGGCACAGTGGACCCACGGCAGCGGCCCTCCGGGGGGAGGCGCGAGCCGGACCCGGGGGTGGACACGGTGCAGAGCGAGAGCCCCAGACCCGTGGCCATCCTGCTGAGTCCGCGCCCGGCCGTGATAGCCGCCGCCCGCCGAGCGGGTGCGCGCCCCGTGGTGGTCGCGCCGGTCGCGTCCGTACCGTCCGTCCGAGAGGGGGCGGAACGGCCGGTACGGACGGACTGGCGCGACCACCGGGCGCTGACCGGGGAACTCGCCCGGCTGGCCGCGGTCCGCGACGGCCGGGCCGCCGTCTTCGGCTTCGACGCCGCCAGCGCGCTCGCGGCCGCCCGCGCCAACGAGGCGCTGGGCCTGCCCGGCACCCCCAGCGGCGCGGTCACGGCCCTCATGGACAAGGCCGCCCTGCGCGCCCGCACCAACACCCTGCTGCACCCCGGCCACCCCGTCTCCTTCGCCCGCTGCGGCCGCGCCGACCTGCTCCCCTTCATCGCCGACCTCATCGGCTACCCGTGCGTGGTCAAACCGCGCGCGGGCGCCGACGGGGAGGGCGTGCGGGGGCTGACCGGCCCCGCGGACGCGCGTGCCGCCGCCCGCGCCTACCCCGAAATCACCGACCTGCTCGTGGAGGAGTTCCTCGAAGGCCCCGAGCTCACGGTCGAAGCGCTCTCCCGGGGCGGCCGCCACCGCGTCCTCGGCTGGACCCACCGGCTGCCCGGCCCCCGGCTCACCACCGCGGGCCACCAGCTCCCGGTACCCCTGGACCCCCGCCCGGCCGCGTCCGTACGGGCCCTCGTGCGCCGGGTCCTGGACCTGGTCCGGCACCGGGACGGCCCCTCCCACACCGAGGTCATCCTCACCGCCCGCGGCCCCCGCCTGGTCGAGGCCCACGCCCGCCCGGGCGTCCTGGAGCCCGACCTGCTGCGCCTGGCCACCGGCATCGACGTCCTGGCCCTCGCGGTCGCCGCCTGCCTCGACCTCCCGGCCCCACCCCTGCACCCCCGCGCGACCCACGCGGGGGTCCGCTACGTCGACTTCCCCCCGACCCCGTCCCGCCCCACCGCCCTGGCCGCGGCCCGCGCCGTCCCGGGCGTCCTACGCGTCCACCTCTCCCACCCCCACCCCTACATCCTGGCCACGGCCCCCACCGCCACCGCCCTCACCACCACCTTGACCCGAGCCACCTCCCTCCTGCGCTGAGATGGCACATCGATCACCGACGAGGCCGCATCGTCCAGCCCATTCCAGCCCCGCCGGCGTTTGAGGCGCGGGGTCCGGGGCGGAGCCCCGGGAACGACGCCGCACCGCACCGCCCCCACGGGAGCCACCGTCACCCCCGCAACGACCGCCCGAAGCCGGAACCCAACGGCATGCGCAACCCCAACGGCGGCGGAGCCGCCAACGCATCCGTCACCGGCCGCGAATACCGCCCCGAACACACCGTCCCGAGGACGAAGTCCACGGTCAGCGCGACCACTTCCCCCTGGTGCTCCCGCAGCCCGTGCCCGTCCGAGTGCACCTCGAAGCGACACGTGGCCCGGTTCGCCTTCTTCGCCCGCGTCGCCAGCCGGAACGACGACTCCGGGTCGCTGCGCGCGTCGTTGGTGCCGTGCACGATCAGGACCTGCCGCCCCGACAGCTGTTTCACCGGTTCCGGCTCCGCCCCCGCCACCGCCTCCGGCAGACAAGGCGCCAGCGCCACCACGCAGTTGACGGCCTCGTGCCCGGCCGCCGCCAGCGCCGCCCGGCCGCCCGCGTCGTAGCCGACGAGGCACACGGGCACGTCGCCGTAGCGCCGTAACGCCTCTTCCACGGCCCACCGCGCGGCTTCCTCGCGCCCGTCCACGCCGTGCTGGACGGTGTGCGTGACCAGCCCTTGCGTCCCGCCCCCGCGGGCCAGCGCCCGCGCGAGCGGCCGCAGCGGACCGGGGAAGAACCTGGACGCTCCGGGAAGCAGGAGCACCACACCATTGACCGTCGAGCCCGAGCCGTTCGCGCCGGCCGCCCGCCCCAGGCGGGCCCCGCGCGCCGGCGGCGCATGCTGTGCCATGGCCGAACAGTCTCAGACTGACAGGTGTACGCCACCCGTCCGCACGGTCACTGTTACGTATCGACCCTGGCCGCCTGCCCCGCGCTCTACGCGCGTAGGAGCTAGAGTGCGCAGATGACGAGCGAGACCCCCAACCTGCCCACCCCAGATCAGATCCGCCGCTCCCCGAAGGTGCTGCTCCACGACCACCTCGACGGTGGACTGCGCCCCGGGACCATCATCGAGCTGGCGCACAAGGTCGGCTACGAGAACCTTCCCGAGACGGACGCCGACAAGCTGGGCGTCTGGTTCCGCGAAGCCGCCGACTCCGGCTCCCTGCCGCGCTACCTGGAGACGTTCGCGCACACCTGCGCCGTCATGCAGACGAAGGAGGCCCTCTTCCGGGTCGCTTCCGAGTGCGCCCAGGACCTGGCCGAGGACGGCGTCGTGTACGCCGAGATCCGTTACGCCCCCGAGCAGCACCTCGAAGCCGGTCTGACCCTCGAAGAGGTCGTCGAGGCGGTCAACGAGGGCTTCCGCGAGGGCGAGCGCCGCGCGCGCACCAACGGCAACCGGATCCGCATCGGCGCGCTGCTCACGGCGATGCGCCACGCGGCCCGCGCGCTGGAGATCGCCGAGCTGGCGAACCGCTACCGCGACAACGGCGTGGTCGGCTTCGACATCGCGGGCGCCGAGGCCGGGTTCCCCCCCACCCGCCACCTCGACGCCTTCGAGTACCTCAAGCGCGAGAACAACCACTTCACCATCCACGCGGGCGAGGCCTTCGGCCTGCCGTCGATCTGGCAGGCCCTGCAGTGGTGCGGCGCGGACCGCCTCGGTCATGGCGTGAAGATCATCGACGACATCGAGGTCGCCGCCGACGGTTCGGTCACGCTGGGCCGGCTGGCCTCGTACGTCCGGGACAAGCGCATCCCCCTGGAGATGTGCCCGACCTCGAACCTGCAGACGGGCGCGGCGCTCTCCTACGCCGAGCACCCGATCGGCCTGCTGCGCAAGCTCCACTTCCGGCTGACGGTCAACACCGACAACCGGCTGATGAGCGGCACGAGCATGAGCCGGGAGTTCGAGCACCTGGTCGACACCTTCGGGTACTCGCTCGACGACATGCAGTGGTTCACGGTCAATGCGATGAAGTCCGCGTTCATTCCTTTCGATGAACGACTGGCGATGATCAACGACGTGATCAAGCCCGGTTATGCGGAGCTGAAGTCGGAGTGGCTGTTCCAGCAGACCGCTTCGACCAGCGGTTCTGTCTCGGCGTAGGCCACGGCTTGACGTACTGAAAGCGCCCGGGAGGAGCAATTCCCGGGCGCTTTCTCATATTTAAGGATGTTTGCAGGAGGGGGTTTGAAGTGACTAGTTTGCGGAGCCGCTCAATTCCCTGTCGCAAGGACGATTCTTCATGAAGCAGTCAGCTGCCAAGACCCTCGGTGTCGCCGTCATCGGTGCCGCGTTCGCCGCGGCCGCCGCCGGCACCGCCTCCGCCGCCGTTCCCGCGATCGGCGTCACCGACGCGCTCAGCACCGTGACCGGCGCCACCCAGGGCCTCACCAGCCAGCAGAAGGTCGCCCCCGGCGAGGAGGGCCAGTCCCAGTCGAGCGACCCGGCGGAGGCCCTCAAGCCCGTCACCGGTCTCCTCGGCGGCCTGCCGACCAGCAACCTCCCCGGCGGCCTCGGCGGCTGACCCTCCGTACGCGAAATCGCACACGGATCCGCACGTACACACGCGGGGCGCACACCTCTTCGACGAGGCGTGCGCCCCGCTGTGGCATGTGCCACGATCACCCCGAACTGCCCATCCACGCACGGGGTATGAGGTCGAGGACATGCGCATGAAGGCACGAGCGGTCGCGGTCGCCTCGCTGGCCCCCCTGCTGCTGAGCGCCGCCGTCGGATGCACGTCCGCGGGCGGCCCGGCAGCCGACAAGGGGCCCGACCCGAAGGGTTCCGCGGCGACCGGGGGAGCCTCCGGCGCCCCCGGTTCCGCAAGCGCGCCCGCGGGAGCCTCCACCGCGCCGCGCACCGGCACCGTGCTGGAGAAGTCCGCCCTGGAACAGGGCGACCTCGTCGGCTACCAGATCTCCGCGCAGGGCAAGAACCCCAACGCCCCCGACGGCCAGCCGCAGGCCGACAAGAAGGCCTGCCAGCCCCTCGCCGACGTCATGGGCGACAAGCCGGACCCGGCCGCGCGCGAGACGGTGAACCGGGGCGTCGGCTCCCAGACCCAGGCGGGCCTCGCCATCTCGGACTCGGTCAGCTCCTACGCCGAGAGCGACGCGAAGCAGCTCATGGCCCGGCTCAAGGCGGCCGTCGCCGCCTGCGGCGCGGGCTTCAACGCCACGATCCAGAAGCAGACCGGCAGCTACCGCGAGGTCAAACCCGTCGCCTACCAGGCCGGGGGCGACGACAGCGTGAGCTGGACGGTCGTCGCGGCCGCCCAGGGGGTCTCGGCCCACGTCCACCTGGTCCTCGTACGCCAGGGCTCGACGATCGTGCGACTGATGGCGCTCAACGTCACGGACGCCCAGCGCAAGGCGGAAGTGCCCCACGACCTCACGGACAAGCAGGTCCAGAAGGTCAAGCGGACCGTCCGCTGACGGCGGCTACCAGCTGCCGGAACCGGCGCCGGTCTTCTCGTTCGGCAGGACCACCCACAGGGCCAGGTAGATCAGGAACTGCGGGCCGGGCAGGAGGCAGGAGACGACGAAGATGAGACGCATCGTGTTGGCGGACATCCCGAAGCGTCGCGCCAGACCGGCACAGACTCCGCCGATCCATCGTCCGTCACGGGGGCGGGCAAGGGCGCTCATGGTTTCTCCTTCGTAGGAATCGCTTTCTTGCGATGCCTCAATACTCCCGGTGAATCGCCGACAGGACCTCGGTCCAGGGGCCGATACCGACCCTGGCAACTCTCGGGGTAGGCCCCTGAGAACGCACCGGAGAAGGCTCGGGGGAGTCGGGCCGCGACGCGACCCGCTTCCCGGAGCGCCGCAGCCGGGCGCGCAGCGCCGGTACGACGGCCAGGTGGGCCAGCGCCACGCCCAGCACGTTCAGCAGCACCGAGTCGACGTCGACCACCCGGCCCGGAACCGCGGTCTGGAGCATGCCGATGCTCACGGAGACGAGCACTCCCGCCGCGACGGTCCGGGTCATCGAGGCCCACGCGGCCAGCGGCGACGGCGCGAGCCGCCCGCTGACCAGCGGCAGGAGCACCCCGAGCGGTGCGAGCAGCACCAACGACGAGCCGATCCGCCGCGCCGCCTCCAGCGGCCCGGCGGCCAGGTCGGATCTGATCCCGGCGAAGGGGGTCAGATTGGCGGAGGCGGCCCATGGCACGTCCAGGGGTCGCAGGGTCACCCAGGCGACGAGCAGGAGGTGGGCGGCCAGCAGACCGCCGCCCACGAGCCGGAGCCGGAGTTGAATGGCGGCGCTGCCGCCGGCTTCATGACGCTGCACACCTGCGAAGACGCACCAGCCGGTAGCCGCGGTTCCGGCCGGTTCAGCGTGTGGCGAGGAGCACGATGAGAGCGACCGCTCCGATGACCGCGGGCGCGATGATCTCGTACGACCAACGCACCCGCACGCTGCCCTGCGCCCCGGCGCGCGAAGCGCCGCGCTCGGCCAGCTCCGTCAGCTCGTGCACGGCCTTGTCCGCCCCGGCCTGCACCGCGTCCTTGGCCCCGGCCCCGGCGCCCTGGGCGCGCCCGGCCCGCCGGTTCGCCTTCTTCCGCTCGCGCAGCGAGACCGGAATGGACCACAGCTGGTACTTGTCCCCCTCGGCCAGCGCCTCCGCCGAGAACCCGGCCCGCACCGCGTCCACGGCGGCCCAGGGCAGCTCGATGGTGCGGAAGGGGTTCCGCACGCGCATCCGGTTGTCGTTCGCGAAGACCGCGGGCCGCAGCGTGAACGCGACGATCAGCGGCACCGCACACAACAACACCGCCCCGGCGATCAACGGCGCCGACCCGGCCCCCCGCACCAGCGCGTCCCCGCACAACCAACCGACCAGCGCCAGCATCAGCACGCCGGTCACCATGGCCATGGGGGAGCGATAGACCCGGTCGTCATAGACCGGCTCGTCGGCAGCAGGAGGCACGGGACTCGTCATGCCCCGATTCTGCCGCACGCCGCGCCCCGCGGCTCCGCCGCGGCGGGGGGTGGGGGCTTGGCGGGGGTGGGCGCGGCTTCGCCGCGTTGGGCGGGGGCTTCGCGTGTCCGGGGTCGGGGAGGGTCCGGGGGCTGCCCGCCAGTTCCACTGTCTCTCCGCGCCGGGGCGACCTGTCAAGGGCGCTCCCTACGGTCGCGTCGCTGCGCGATGGCCTGCGGCCACCCTTGACAGGCCACCCCGTCACGGAAAGCCAAGAACTGTCGGGAAGCCCCCGAAGGAAGGGCAGGGGGGACATAGACCATCGCCCAGGGTTCCGGGCGATGGGGCGGGGGCTCTGGGTGCGGCCTCTGCCGCGCCCTCCGGGCGTACAAGCGACAAGCGCGCCCTCAGATCGCTACGCGCTTCTCCGAGGGCGGCGTCTGCGGGCTCTTTGTGGTGGGAACTCGGCGAGGGCGAGCATGGGGCCGGTCTGATGCCGTCCGCCCCTCGAATGCACACTCCAAATGCCAACAAAAGGGGCAAACTGGGGAGGTTTGGAGGGGTGTTGAGTCCCCATCGTCACCAGACCCGTCTCCTGCTCGGTTGAGCCGAGCTGCTGGCCCTCCCGCACCGCCCACCAGCCCCGCACAGCCCGCAGACGCCTCTCTCGGAGAAGCGCGTAGCGATCTGAGGGCGTGTCTGTGGCTTGTACGCCCGAAGGGCGCGGTAGAGGCTGCACCCAGGGCCCCCGCCCCATCGCCCGGAACCCCGATCGGAGATATCGGTCCCCCCTGCCGTTCCTTCGGGGGCTTCCCGACAGTTCTTGGCTTTCCGGGTCGGGGCGCCCTGTCAAGGGTGGCCGAAGGCCATCGCGTAGCGACGCGACGAAGGAGCGCCCTTGACAGGGTGACCCGGCGCGGAGAGACAGTTGAACTGGCGGGCAGCCCCCGGACCCTCTCCGACCCCGCCCCCGCGAAGCCGCAGGCCAACGCGGCGGAGCCGCGCCGTTCATGCCCCCCGCGGTAGCGGGTAGGAGGTCGTCGAGCCGTCCGCCGGATTCGTGACCGTCAGGGCTGGGGTGGGGGTGTTCGCCTTGGTCAGGGTGAGGTGGAGACCGCTGAGGGTGGCGGTGGGGTGCGCGCGGTCCAGCTTGGCCATCACGCGGACCAAGTAGGGCTCGCCGGGCTTCCAGCGGGGGCCCACGTACCGGATCCAGGCTTCGGGGCCCTCCGCCTTGTTGCGCAGCACCGCGACCAGACCCTCGCCGATGTAGACCGGAGTCCCCTCGTACCGGCCGTCGCCCGACACGCTGACCGCACCCGCACCCGCACCCGTACCCGCACCCGCAATCACGCCCGCACCAACACCACCAACACCACCAACACCCCCGCCCCCACCCGCCGCCGAAGCTCCCGCTGCGGGAGCGAGCAGGGCTGCGGTCAGGGCTCCGGCCAGGGCGGCCGTGGCGAGGGAGGTGCGGAGGGGGTGGCGCATGACGACTCCTCGGGCAGTTGGAGCGGTCGGGCGGTGTGGACGCCCGGACCGCGTGGAGCGCAACGACAGCGTCCGCCCGAGGGCCCCTTCCCGCAACCGCCCGCACGGTGCGTAGCCGCCCCCTGCCCTCCGCGTAGTCATCCGCATAGCCATCCACCCAGCCATCCACGGATCCCTCCGCCCCCGAGAGGTCTCCGCCCCCTCAGACCGATATCGGGTGGTTATGGGGGAGGGGGTGACAGGCCGCTACGCGCGTAGATATGCTCATCTGGTGACCATGCCCACCACACTCCCCGCATTCGCTGACGTGACGACGTCCGACAGCGCGCTGCGCCGCTTCCTGCACGGGCTGCCCGGCGTCGACGCCGTCGGCCTGGAAGCGCGCGCCGCAGCTCTCGGCACCCGTTCGATCAAGACGACGGCCAAGGCGTTCGCCATCGACCTGGCCATCTCGATGATCGACCTGACCACGCTCGAGGGCGCGGACACCCCGGGCAAGGTCCGGGCGCTCTGCGCCAAGGGCGCGAACCCCGACCCGACCGACCGGACCACCCCGCGCACGGCCGCCATCTGCGTCTATCCCGACATGGCCGGGATCGCGCACGAGGCGCTCGCCGGGACCGGGATCAAGGTGGCCTCCGTGGCGACGGCGTTCCCCGCCGGCCGCGCCGCCCTGCCCGTCAAGCTCGCGGACACCCGTGACGCCGTCGCCGCGGGCGCGGACGAGATCGACATGGTCATCGACCGTGGCGCCTTCCTCGCGGGCCGCTACCTCGACACCTTCGAGCTGATCAAGGCCGTCAAGGAAGCCTGCGTCCGCCCCGACGGGACGGCCGCGCGCCTCAAGGTCATCTTCGAGACCGGCGAGCTGTCGACGTACGACAACATCCGCCGCGCCTCCTGGATCGGCATGATGGCCGGCGCCGACTTCATCAAGACCTCCACCGGCAAGGTGGGCGTGAACGCCACCCCCGCCAACACGCTGCTGATGCTGGAGGCCGTACGCGACTTCCGCGCGCAGACCGGCGTGCAGATCGGCGTGAAGCCCGCGGGCGGCATCCGCACGACCAAGGACGCGCTCAAGTTCCTGGTCCTGGTCAACGAGACCGTGGGCGAGGACTGGCTGGACAACCACTGGTTCCGCTTCGGCGCCTCCAGCCTGCTCAACGACCTGTTGATGCAGCGCCAGAAGCTGAGCACCGGCCGTTACTCCGGTCCCGACTACGTGACGGTGGACTGATCACCATGGCATCCCTTTTCGAGTACGCACCGGCTCCCGAGTCCCGCTCGGTCGTCGACATCGCGCCGTCCTACGGCCTCTTCATCGACGGAGAGTTCACCGACGCCGCCGACGGCAAGGTCTTCAAGACCATCTCGCCGAGCACCGAGGAAGTGCTGGCCGAGGTCGCCCAGGCGGGCGCCGCCGATGTCGACCGCGCCGTGAAGGCCGCCCGCAAGGCCTTCGAGAAGTGGTCCGCGCTGCCCGGCTCGGAGCGCGCCAAGTACCTCTTCCGGATCGCCCGGATCATCCAGGAGCGCAGCCGCGAGCTGGCCGTCCTGGAGACCCTGGACAACGGCAAGCCGATCAAGGAGACCCGCGACGCGGACCTCCCGCTGGTCGCCGCGCACTTCTTCTACTACGCGGGCTGGGCCGACAAGCTCGACCACGCGGGCTACGGCGCGAACCCGCGTCCGCTCGGCGTGGCCGGCCAGGTCATCCCGTGGAACTTCCCGCTGCTCATGCTGGCGTGGAAGATCGCCCCGGCGCTGGCGACCGGTAACACCGTCGTCCTGAAGCCCGCGGAGACGACCCCGCTCTCGGCCCTGTTCTTCGCGGACATCTGCCGCCAGGCGGGCCTGCCCAAGGGCGTCGTCAACATCCTCACCGGTTACGGCGACGCGGGCGCGGCCCTCGTCGAGCACCCGGACGTCAACAAGGTCGCCTTCACCGGCTCCACCGCCGTCGGCAAGGCCATCGCGCGCCAGGTCGCCGGTACGGACAAGAAGGTCACCCTGGAGCTGGGCGGCAAGGGCGCCAACATCGTCTTCGACGACGCCCCCATCGACCAGGCCGTCGAGGGCATCGTCACCGGCATCTTCTTCAACCAGGGCCAGGTCTGCTGCGCGGGCTCGCGCCTGCTGGTCCAGGAGTCGATCCAGGACGAGCTGCTCGACGCGCTCAAGCGCCGCCTGTCGACGCTGCGCCTCGGCGACCCGCTGGACAAGAACACCGACATCGGCGCGATCAACTCCGCGGCCCAGCTGGCCCGGATCACCGCGCTCGCCGAGAGCGGCGAGGCCGAGGGCGCCGAGCGCTGGTCCCCGGCGTGCGAGCTGCCGTCCGCCGGTTACTGGTTCGCCCCGACGCTGTTCACCAACGTCACCCAGGCGCACACCATCGCCCGCGACGAGATCTTCGGCCCGGTCCTGTCGGTGCTGTCGTTCCGTACCCCGGACGAGGCGGTCGCCAAGGCGAACAACAGCCAGTACGGCCTCTCGGCCGGCATCTGGACGGAGAAGGGCTCCCGCATCCTCGCGGTCGCGAACAAGCTCCGCGCGGGTGTCGTCTGGGCCAACACGTTCAACAAGTTCGACCCGACCTCGCCCTTCGGCGGCTACAAGGAGTCGGGCTTCGGCCGCGAAGGTGGCCGTCACGGCCTGGAGGGTTACCTCGATGTCTGAGTCGTCGTCGGCGCGTCTGAGCGTCTTCAAGACCTACAAGCTGTACGTCGGGGGGAAGTTCCCCCGCTCCGAGAGCGGCCGGGTGTACGAGGTGTCGGACTCCAAGGGCAAGTGGCTGGCCAACGCTCCGCTGTCCTCCCGCAAGGACGCCCGTGACGCGGTCGTCGCCGCCCGCAAGGCGTTCGGCGGCTGGTCGGGCGCGACCGCCTACAACCGGGGCCAGATCCTCTACCGCGTCGCCGAGATGCTGGAGGGCCGCAAGGACCAGTTCGTCCGCGAGGTCGGCGAGGCCGAGGGGCTGTCGAAGTCCAAGGCGGCCGCCGTCGTGGACGCGGCCATCGACCGCTGGGTCTGGTACGCGGGCTGGACCGACAAGATCGCGCAGCTCGTGGGCGGGGCGAACCCGGTCGCGGGGCCGTTCTTCAACCTCTCCACCCCGGAGCCGACGGGCGTCGTCACCGTGCTCGCCCCGCAGGACTCGTCCTTCCTGGGCCTGGTCTCGGTGATCGCCCCGGCGATCGCGACGGGCAACACCGTCGTCGTGATCGCGAGCGAGAAGGCCCCGCTGCCGGCGCTCTCCCTGGGCGAGGTGCTGGCCACCTCCGACCTGCCCGGCGGAGTGGTCAACGTCCTGTCCGGCAAGGCCGCCGAGATGGGTCCGCACCTGGCCTCGCACCAGGACGTCAACGCGATCGACCTGGCGGGCGCCGACGAGGCGCTGGCCACGGAGCTGGAGATCGCGGCCGCGGACAACCTCAAGCGCGTGCTGCGCCGGTCGTCCTCGGACGACTGGACCGCGGACCCGGGGACGAAGCGGATGACCGCCTTCCTGGAGACGAAGACGGTCTGGCACCCCACGGGTTCGCTGGGCGCCTCCGGCTCGGCCTACTAGCCCCCGCGACGCCCCCAAGACGCCCTACGACGCCCCGCGAGCCCCCAACGGGGCCCGCCGGGGCCGTACGGGCCCTCGAAACCGGCCCCGACAGCGACCCCCGTGCTGTCGGGGCCTTCGCGTGTCCGGGCGGGCGGCTCCGCGCCTACTTCACCGCGCCCGGGAGCAGCGGTCCCAGCAGCGAGGCGGCCGCCGCGGTGGGGAGTTCGCCGACCTTGGCGCCCTTGGTCACGCTGTCGGTGACCATGTTCGTGCCGACCGCCGGGAAGTCCGCGACCTGCGTGGCGATTCCGTTGTTCAGCGGGTCCACACCGGTGTTGGCGAGCGGGTTGACCTGCAGGTTTTTGATCGGATTGGCGACCCCGGCCAGCGCGGCCGGAACGTCCAGCTCACCCGCCTGGGCCCCGCCGGTGGCCAGGGCGAGGGCCGCACCGGCCATCGTGAGGGTGAGCCCTGCGCTGCGCAGGGCCGACGAGGAGGCTGCGTGACGTGCCATGGATGTCCACCTGAGGTCGGGTCTGTGGTCGTAGTCGCGTGCGCACGCAGCGTAGTTGAAGTGTGATCCTGGATACCAACCGGCCACCGGGAGGACCCCCTGCGCGGGTTAATGGTTCACAATTGTGTTCCGTGAGCTGCTCCTCCCCCTCCCCGACCCGAGTCGTCCTGCTGACCGGTCCGTCGGGCTCCGGAAAATCCTCGCTGGCCGCGCGCTCGGGGCTGCCCGTGCTGCGTCTCGACGACTTCTACAAAGAGGGCGACGACCCCAGCCTGCCGCTGGTCGAGGGCAGCTCCGACATCGACTGGGACTCGCCCCTGTCGTGGGACGCGGACGCGGCCGTCGCGGCCGTCGCGGAGCTGTGCGCGGGCGGTCGTACCGAAGTGCCGGTCTACGACATCTCCACCAGCTCGCGGACCGGGGCCGAGGCCCTGGACATAGCGCGCACCCCGCTGTTCATCGCGGAGGGCATCTTCGCCGCGGACATCGTGGCGCGGTGTCAGGAGCTGGGGCTGCTGGCCGACGCGATCTGCCTGCGCGGCCGACCCTCGACCACCTTCCGGCGGCGCCTCGCGCGCGATCTGCGGGAGGGCCGCAAGTCGGTGCCGTTCCTGCTGCGCCGGGGCTGGCGGCTGATGCGGGCCGAGCGCGGGATCGTCGCGCGGCACACCGCGCTGGGCGCGCACGCCTGTGCCCGTGACGAGGCCCTCGGTCGTCTGGCCGCCGCGGCGGCCGGGCGCCACCGCACGACGCGCCCCACCGCAGCGGCGTAACGACGCAGTCGGCGCGACGAGAACGAGCGCCACGAGAACGAGCACGATAAAGAGAACGAGCGCCACAAGAACGAGCACGACAAAAGACGAGCGGGATCACGCGGACCCCCGGCCGCCTGATCCCGCTCGTCCCCCCTCCATGGCCACCGTCCCACCCCCGTAGGACGGCCCCCCGGCCGTGTGGTCTTTACGTGGCGTCGCGCCACCGGCGCCTACGCCACCAGCTCCTCGAAGGACTCCGCCTCGTCGGCGCCGAAGCTCAGGGCCTGGTCCTCGCGCAGGCGGCGCAGCGAGCGCCAGATGCTCGACTTGACCGTGCCGACGCTGATGTCCAGGATCTCGGCGATCTCCGGGTCCGTGCGGCCCTCGTAGTAGCGCAGCACCAGCATCGTGCGCTGCGGCTCCGGGAGCCGGGTCAGGGCCTGCCACAGGACCGCGCGCAGCTCCGTGCCGCGCATCGCGTCCGTGTCGGAGGCCGTCTCCGGCAGTTCCTCGGTCGGGTACTCGTTCAGCTTCCGGCGGCGCCAGGCGCTGATGTGCAGGTTGGTCATGGTGCGGCGCAGGTAGCCGCCGACGGCCGCCTTGTCGCTGATCCGGTCCCAGGCGCGGTAGGTGGAGAAGAGCGCGCTCTGGAGCAGGTCCTCCGCCTCGTGGCGGTCACCGGTGAGGTGGAAGGCGGTCGCGTAGAGCGAGGCCCGGCGGGCTTCGACGTACGCCGTGAACTCGGCTTCCGCCGAAACGGACGGTGCGGGTGCGGCCGCGGGGGCCACGGAGGGGGCGGTGTAGGTCTGTGCGTCGATGGCTACCGTGTGCGCCGGCCGCTGTCGGGCGACGGTGACCGGACGGACACCCGCCCGTCGGTTCACATCGTGCAGCCGCGTGACAACCGCGCTGGTCGTGGTGCCGTACAGCGTGTTCATCTCGCGCCCCCCGTCGTGGAGTGTGTCTGCTTCGGTTCTTCGTCCTGTGCGTTGGTAGAAGCCTGCCCCGGTCAGATAACCGGGGTGTCCTTCGACTGTCACAGGCCTGTCACAGGCACCTGTGAAGGAGCTCCCGGGCGCGGTCCGCCGCACGACGGTCGTACGCCCGACGGTCGATGGGACAGAATGAGCCCGTGCCTTTCCTGTTGCTGATCGAGGACGACGACGCCATCCGCACGGCCCTCGAACTCTCCCTGTCACGCCAGGGCCACCGTGTGGCCACCGCGGCGACGGGTGAGGACGGCCTGAAACTGCTGCGCGAGCAGCGGCCGGATCTGATCGTGCTGGATGTGATGCTGCCCGGGATCGACGGTTTCGAGGTGTGCCGCCGGATCCGGCGCACCGACCAGCTGCCGATCATCCTGCTGACCGCGCGCAACGACGACATCGATGTCGTCGTCGGCCTGGAGTCGGGGGCCGACGACTACGTCGTCAAACCCGTCCAGGGCCGGGTGCTCGACGCCCGGATCCGGGCCGTGCTGCGCCGCGGCGAGCGCGAGGCCACCGATTCGGCGGTCTTCGGTTCGCTGGTGATCGACCGCGCCGCCATGACCGTGACCAAGAACGGCGAGGACCTCCAGCTCACGCCGACCGAGCTGCGGCTGCTGCTGGAGCTGAGTCGGCGGCCCGGTCAGGCGCTCTCGCGCCAGCAGCTGCTGCGCCTGGTCTGGGAGCACGACTACCTCGGCGACTCGCGCCTGGTCGACGCGTGCGTCCAGCGGCTGCGCGCCAAGGTGGAGGAGATCCCCTCCTCGCCGACGCTCATCCGTACCGTGCGCGGCGTCGGCTACCGCCTGGACTCCCCGCAGTGATCGGTGCTGCGGCGAAGGCGCTCGCGCGACGGCGTTGGACGAGCCTGCGCCTGCGGCTGCTCCTGGTCTTCGCGCTGGTCGCGCTGACGGCGGCGGTCTCGGCTTCGGGGATCGCGTACTGGCTCAACCGCGAGGCGGTCCTCACGCGCACCCAGGACGCGGCGCTCGGCGACTTCCGGCAGGAGATGCAGAACCGGGCGGCGGCGCTGCCCGCCGACCCGTCGCAGGAGGAGCTGCAGCGCACCGCCGAGTTGATGGCGGGCAGCAGCCCCGGCTACAGCGTGCTGCTGGTGCGCGAGGGCAAGGACGGGCGCAGGGTCTTCGGGACGGCGGGTCCCGATTCCTTCGGGCTGGACGACGTACCCAGGTCCCTGCAACAGGCCGTCAACGACCGGCAGAAGACCACCTCGGCCAACAGCGCCGAGTACCACATGTACTGGCAGCGCACGAAGCCGCGCGGCAACCCGTACCTGGTCGGCGGGACGCGGATCGTGGGCGGCGGGCCGACCGGCTACATGTACAAGTCGCTCGCCCAGGAGCGGGACGACCTGAACGCGCTCGCCTGGTCCCTGTGCATCGCGACCGGGCTCGCGCTGCTGGGCTCCGCGCTGCTCGCGCAGGCCGCTGCCCGTACGGTGCTCAAGCCCGTGCAGCGGCTCGGCGACGCGGCGCGCAAGCTCGGCGAGGGCGAGCTGCACACGCGGCTGGAGGTGTCCGGGACGGACGAACTGGCCGATCTGTCGCACACCTTCAACAAGACGGCCGAGGCGCTGGAGAAGAAGGTCGCCGACATGAGCGCGCGGGAGGAGTCGAGCCGGCGCTTCGTCGCCGACATGTCCCATGAACTGCGCACGCCGCTCACGGCGTTGACGGCGGTGGCCGAGGTGCTCGAAGAGGAGGCCGACACGCTCGACCCGATGATCGCTCCGGCGGTCGGGCTGGTCGTGAGCGAGACCCGCCGGCTCAACGACCTGGTCGAGAACCTGATGGAGGTCACCCGCTTCGACGCGGGAACGGCCCGGTTGGTGCTCGACGACGTCGACGTCGCCGACCAGGTCACCGCCTGCATCGACGCGCGGGCCTGGCTGGACGCGGTCGAACTGGACGCGGAGCGCGGCATCGTGGCGCGCCTCGACCCGCGCCGCCTCGACGTGATCCTCGCGAACCTGATCGGCAACGCCCTCAAGCACGGCGGCTCGCCGGTGCGCGTCTCGGTGCGGGTCTCCGATCCCGAGGAGGACGCCGAGGGCGTGTCGTGGCTGGTCATCGAGGTCAAGGACAACGGGCCCGGGATCCCCGAGGAGGTGCTGCCGCACGTCTTCGACCGCTTCTACAAGGCGAGCGCCTCGCGGCCGCGGTCGGACGGCAGCGGGCTGGGCCTGTCGATCGCGGTGGAGAACGCCCACATCCAGGGCGGTGAGATCACCGCCGCCAACGGGGAGGGCGGCGGTGCGGTGTTCACGCTGAAGCTGCCGGTGGACCTGGGCGGCGGGGCGGGCGGATGAGCCAGACGAGCCGGCCGAGCCGGACGAACCAGATGGGCCGGATGAACCGCATGAGGCGGATGCGCAACGGGCTGCTCTTCGGCGCGGCCGCCGCGGGATTGTTGGCCGGTACGGTCGGCTGCGGCATTCGGGCCACGACGGTCCCGGTCGACGTCGGGGCGGCGCCCTCGCGGGTGTCCTGCGACACGCCCGCCCAGCCGGGCGCGGACCCGCAGGGGTTCCGGGCCACTGTTCAACTGCTGTGCGGATCGCAGTTGGTGGGCGTGGAACGGGTGGTGCCGCTGCCGGAGAAGAGCACGGCGCGCGATCCGCTGACCCTGGTCGCCCAGGCGCTCCTGGAGGCGCTGGAGCGGCCGACGTCGGGGCAGGAGGCGGACGCGGGGTTCAGCACCGGCGTGCCGCAGAACCTCTCGGCCGGCGCGCCGCGGCCCGGTGACCCCAAGGGCACGCTGCGGCTGAGCCGCAAGCCGGAGGACCTGACCCCGATCGCCCTGTCCCAGATCGTCTGCACGCTGGCGGGCAACGAAGCGGCGGGACTGAGCCCCGGCGCCGTCACCCTGGGCGGCCCGGACGTGGACCCGCCGCGCGCCTGGGAATGCACGGACGCGGTCCGCGCCCGCCCGGAGTCGATCGCCACCCTGGGCGAAATCGTCCGCCAGTCCCCGTCCCCGACCCCTTCCTGACGCCCCGCCCGACCCCGCCCATGAGCGCCTTCGTGCGGTCCCGGATGCGCCACCGGCCCCCCGGGCGTGGGCTCGGGGGGCCGGTGGTGTGGCGGGTTCGGGGTGCGGGTCGGGCTAAATGCCCGCAGCCTGGGCCAGGTCCTTCTTGATCGCGTCCAGGACTTCCTGGCCGCGGGTGCGGGCCGGGGTCAGGTCCGGGGCGTCCGCGACCGGGACGACGACCTCCAGGTAGCACTTGAGCTTGGGCTCGGTGCCGGAGGGGCGGACGATCACCCGGGCCTTGTAGGCGCCGTCCAGGTAGTAGCGCAGGCCGTCGGTGGGCGGCAGCGACGCCGTGCCCTCGTTCAGGTCCTCCGCCGAGACCACGCGCAGGCCCGCCAGCGAGGCCGGCGGGTTCGCGCGCAGCGCCGCCATCGCCGAGGCGATGATCGAGAGGTCCTCGACGCGGACCGACAGCTGGTCGGTGGCGTGCAGGCCGTGGGCCATCGCCAGGTCGTCCAGGAGGTCGCTCAGGGTGCGGCCCTGCTCCTTGAGGACCGAGGCCAGCTCGGCCACCAGCAGGGCCGCGGTCACGCCGTCCTTGTCGCGGACGCCCTCGGGGTCCACGCAGTAGCCGAGCGCTTCCTCGTACCCGTAGCGCAGGCCCTCGACCCGGGCGATCCACTTGAAGCCCGTCAGGGTCTCCTCGTAGCCGACGCCGGCCGCCTCCGCGATCCGGCCCAGCAGGGAGGACGAGACGATCGACTCCGCGAAGGTGCCGCGGGCGCCCTTGGCCACCAGGTGCGCCGCCAGCAGCGCGCCGACCTCGTCGCCGCGCAGCATCCGCCAGCCCGACGCCGAGGCGTCGTCCGGGACGGCCACGGCGCAGCGGTCCGCGTCCGGGTCGTTGGCGATCACGATGTCGGGCCGGACCTCGGCGGCCGTGGCGAAGGACAGGTCCATCGCCCCGGGCTCCTCCGGGTTGGGGAAGGCCACCGTCGGGAAGGCCGGGTCCGGCTCGGCCTGTTCGGCGACGAGCACCGGCGCGGGGAAGCCGTGCCGGGCGAAGGCCGCCATCACGACGTCCTTGCCGACGCCGTGCATGGCCGTGTAGACGGTCCGCACGGTCCTGGGCGTCCCGGGGGTCAGGACCGCGTCCGTACGCGCCAGGTAGGCCTCCAGGACCTCGTCGCCGAGGTCCTCCCAGCCGCTCTCCGGACGGGGTACGTCGGCCAGCGCGCCGATCGCGTCGATCCGCGCGGCGATCTCCGTGTCCGCGGGGGACACGATCTGCGAGCCGTCGCCGAGGTAGACCTTGTAGCCGTTGTCCCGGGGAGGGTTGTGGCTCGCGGTCACCTCGACGCCGGCGACGGCGCCCAGGTGCCTTATGGCGTAGGCGAGGACCGGCGTCGGCAGCGGGCGGGGCAGGACGGCCGCGCGCAGACCGGCGCCGGTCATCACGGCGGCGGTGTCCCGCGCGAAGTCCGCCGACTTGTAGCGCGCGTCGTAGCCGACGACCACCAGGCCGCCCGCGTGTCCCTGCGCCTTGAGGTAGGCCGCGAGGCCCGCCGCGGCGCGGATGACCACGTTGCGGTTCATCCGCATCGGGCCCGCGCCCAGCTCGCCGCGGAGCCCGGCCGTGCCGAACTGGAGCAGGCCGGAGAACCGGTCCGCCAGCTCGTCCAGATCCCGCTTCTCGATGAGCTGGGCCAGCTCCTCGGCGGTCTCCGGGTCCGGGTCCTCCGCCAGCCAGGCCTGCGCCCGGGCGATCAGGTCGTCCTGTTCCTGCACTGCTTCCGCCTTACCTCTCGTGACCTCACGTACCGCCGGTTCGGATGGCTCAGATCCGGGCGAGGACCTGGGTGAGCAGCTGACCCATGCGGGCGGCCGAGTCGCGGCCGGCCTGCAGGACCTCTTCGTGGTTGAGAGGCTCGCCCGACAGGCCCGCCGCCAGGTTGGTGACCAGGGAGATGCCCAGGACCTCCGCGCCGGCCTCACGGGCCGCGATGGCCTCCAGCACGGTGGACATGCCGACCAGGTCCGCGCCCATGACGCGGATCATGTTGATCTCGGCCGGGGTCTCGTAGTGCGGGCCGGGGAACTGGACGTAGACGCCCTCTTCCAGCGACGGGTCGATCTCCTTGCACATCGCGCGCAGGCGCGGCGAGTACAGGTCGGTCAGGTCCACGAAGTTCGCGCCGATGATGGGCGAGGTGGCCGTCAGGTTGAGGTGGTCGCTGATCAGGACCGGCTGGCCGGGGCGCATGCCCGGGCGCAGGCCGCCGCAGCCGTTGGTGAGGACGATGGTCTTGCAGCCGGCGGCGACGGCGGTACGGACGCCGTGCGCGACGGCGGCGACGCCGCGGCCCTCGTAGTAGTGGGTCCGGCCGAGGAAGAGCAGCGCGCGCTTGTCGCCGATCTTGTACGAGCGGATCTTGCCGCCGTGGCCTTCGACGGCGGGCGGGGGGAAGCCCGGGAGTTCGGTGACCGGGAATTCGGCCTCGGGAGCGCCGAGCGCTTCGGCGGCGGGCGCCCAGCCGGAGCCCATGACGAGGGCTACGTCGTGGGTTTCGGCGCCGGTCAGCTCACGCAGACGCGCGGCCGCGGCGTCGGCGGCGGCGTGGGGATCGGTAACAGATGCGTTCACGCGGACGAGCGTAACCGCTCTGCCCCTACGCGCGTAGATGGCACAGCTCACGGTGTTCGGATCGTTGCTTTGTCGTTTCCGACCAAATGTCCCGGAGCGGGGGGCGGGGGCGGGGGCGCGGGCGCCCCCCGGGGGGGGGGGGGGGCCAAGGGGCCCGGGGGGCGGACAAAACACAGTGGGGGGGGCGCGCCCCCGGGAGAGGGG